>QHZV01000450.1:1903-3727 GCA_003224785.1 Acidobacteriota bacterium | reverse complement strand
TCCGCCGCCGAGATCTATGGTGCCAGCAACCTTGCCGTTGGATGCTTGAATCGCAGTAGCGCTATTGCCGTCGCCGTTGAAGGCGAAAACGCGTGAAGTCGCGGGATCATAAATAATTGCATCCGGTCCGGCTCCTGTTTCGGCATGATCGAGAATCTTCAGCGTTTTCAGATCGAAGATAGTGACTTTCGCTGCCTTCCCGTCGCTGGTGAAACCACGGCCTGACTCGGGAGCGACAGCAATCCCGTGGACACCTGGAGTGTCGGGGATTTTGCCGATAATTTTTCCTGAGTCAATGTCGAGAACTTCCACTTGAGTTCCATGAGAGACGTACAAACGGCGAGCGGATTCGTCCACGGTGAGGTAATCCCAGCTGCCCTGACCGGGAATGGGGATGCGATTGATTACGTGATAGCCGGGAGCGGACTGCGCGGCTGCGGCAAGACTGAAAGACAAAATACTTAGAGCTACGGAATGCTTCAGTGCATCCTCCTGGAATGGCGAAGCCCTCTTCGCATTTGATGTGAAAAATCAGTCACTTAGACACGCCTATTTCTCTTCGCCGGTGAAGGTATAGCGTAATCCAAATTCATAGCTTGGCTTGTAGTACTCGCGCTGAATTGGATAAATAGGACTGCCATTGTAAAAGCCGAACACTTCGTTGGTGAGATTCAGGCCGGCAAAGATGAATTGCAAACCGCGATACATTCGAAAGCTGGCCTGCGCATCCACCTGGGTATGTTGGTAGAGATACGTATCACCAGCAGGGCCTGTCTTCCCAAATGGCACAGCGACGGGAGAAAATCCCGTCTGGGAACTCGGGTCCTCTTGAATATTCTGGTACGCATAACTCCAAATGTAAGGGCCGTTATATGAAAGTCCCAGCCGTGCTGAGAGCCGCCCCTTGTCGTAGGTCGGACTGAAATTAAAAGTGTTCGGAGCTTGTCTTTGCAATGCAGGTTTATCTGTGCGAAGCGGTACCCCCGCGGTGTCGGATTTCGTGTAACCGTAATTAGCAGAAAGGCCGAAACCACTGAGCAATCCTGGCAGGAAAGTAAGGTGCTGCTGATAGGCGATTTCGAAACCATAGAGATGGGCATTCGTGCCATTGATTGGGTGGATCAAATAATCTCCCACATAAGGCGACAGCAAAGAATTCTGTTGAGCAGTTTGCGGAGTAATCAGCGTCGTGATCGATTCATAGATTGGATCTGAAATCTGTTTGTAAAAAAATCCGGCCTGGAATACACCCAGCGGTTTGAGGTATCGCTCATATAACAAATCGTAGTTATTGGCGTGCGTTGGTTTGAGGTCTGGATTGCCATAAGAGATTTCCTGGCCGGTGGTATTCAACGGTACGCCGTTCACTCCGAAGCTCGGCGGCAGATCGCCGAAATTCGGGCGCGCGATCCCTCGCCCGTACGAAGCTCGAATGGCCGAGTCTTGCCCCAAAGCAAAACGTACCTGCACGGACGGCAAGGGATCCAGATATGAAGAGTTGCGGTGCAGCGGCGAGATTGTGGGATTGCTGGGATCCGTGCCTCCAACGTTGTATCCGAACAGATTCTCGCTGGTCGCTTCGAAGCGAATCCCTGTTTGAAGCCGCACTCCGCGGAATTGCACAGTATTCATTGCGTACCCAGCCGTGACTCGCTCAATAATGTCGAAATTGTTTGAGAATGTGTCTAGAACCGTGCCGGCTGTATCCAACGCAAAAGCTCCGGGGTTTTGATGGAAGTATGCCAGCAGCTTGTGATAATCAACTTGTTGGGCGGTGAAGGCGCCGGGGTAGCTGCTGTCGTAATAGTTCGAGTTAGTGAAACC
>QHZV01000450.1:1228-1871 GCA_003224785.1 Acidobacteriota bacterium | reverse complement strand
TGTGCGCATTGCGCACTTTCGCTCCAAACTCGAAGGTCGAAAAATGTCCCGCCAAGTGATAGTTTCTCGCGAGCGAAAAAGCGCCCGAGAGGTTCAACTGTGGGCTGTAGGTGGTGCTGACGTCTATGTCAGTCAAAGTGTATTGGTTCGGGTCGAAAGCATTTACTCCGCCTTGAGCAATCAGGCGTGGCTTGTGAATGTTTGGATCAATCGCAAACTGGAGATTGCTTAAGGCAGGCCCTGTCCCATCAAAATCTGCGCCCGAGTACCCATGGTCTTCCGCAGCCGCGCGCGACGCAGATAGTTCATAAATCAAGAGCCAGGGCGAAAAATCGTGCTTTCCGCCGGCCTGGAGGCTGCCGATCACTTCGACCGGACGACGAATGGAGACGTTGGCTGACATGCTGCCATCATTGTTCGTCAGTGTGGGTGTCGAAAATGTGCCGACGCTGGGCGTGTAAAGCCAGCGATCCCCGAAATTATCAAAATGGGAGTACAAGAACCGAATGTAAAGACCTGAAACGTCTCCGAGCTTGTAATCAATATTGCCCGTATAACCGTAGCGTGTTCGGTAGTACTTGTACTCCCGAATGTCTTCAGTGGGGTAGGTAACGGAGAATGGTGCATTCGCGCTGGGATTGGC
>QHZV01000450.1:0-1176 GCA_003224785.1 Acidobacteriota bacterium | reverse complement strand
AACTCCCAACTTTTTACGTGCGCCGAATCGCTGTCCAACAAAACCGTCAAACTCAGAAAGCGACCTTCCGCCAACGATAGCGGTGTATCCGCCAATGCCGTTCAAATAAAAAGTCGGGCGCTCGTCCGCAGTCTTTGTTACGAGGTTTACAGAGCCGCCAATTGCGTCGCCGTCCTGGTTTGCGGAAAGGGTCTTGTTCAGTTCCACGGAATCGACCAAGTTGGCAGGAATGATGTCGAGCTTGATCTGGCGAACGCCGCTTTCCGGCGTCGCAACTTCCATTCCGTCAATGGTCACATTGTTATAACGAGGCTCGGTGCCGCGTATCTGTATATATTTGCCTTCGCCCTCATCGCGCTCCAGGGTAACGCTGGGCAGGCGACCGACCGCATCGGCGACGTTAGTGTTGGGCAAACTGGTAATTACCTCTACCGGTAAGACTTGCAGAATGTTGTCGGATTCGCGCTCGCGATTAATCGCCGCCGCTTCGCCGTGCGCGCGCTCCGCGTACACCATAATTTCCTCGTTTTTGCTGGCGACTTGCAGTTTCGCATCTACACGCGCAGATTGGCCTGCGACAACCGTGACCTTAGTTGAAAACGGAGTGAAGCCGACATAGTGCACAGTGATCGTGTATTCGCCTGCAGGCAGATCGGAGACATTGAATTCTCCCTGGCCCGAGGTAACTGCCGAAGCGGCTCCAGGTTGAAGATCAATGCGGGCCCCCGGCAGCACTGCACCCGCGGAGTCAACCGCGCGTCCGCTGATCGAGCCACGGCTGGTTTGTCCTAATGAAATGGCGCAAAGAGAAAAGCTGAGCACGACTGTGGAGATGGCAAGCACACTTCTGCGAATCATCGGAGTCTCCTTTGGCCCAAACCGACCATTTTTTCGTGGCGTAAAGGTATGGTCGGATTCTAGGAAACGACGATGAATAGATAGTGAATGCGCGATGAACTAGTTGTAAAACTTCCGCAGCTCGCGAGTTACCAGCTGTGCATGGTTCCATCGAGCTTGCGATTGATTGGCAAATAAGCGCGTTGGTACGGATACTTCGCCGCGAGGGACTCGTCTAGATCAACGCCAATACCCGGAGCTTCGCCCGGGTGCATGAATCCGTCCTTGAACGTGTACACATGTGGAAATACTTTGTCTGTTTCGGCAGTGTGCTGCATG
>QHZV01000250.1 GCA_003224785.1 Acidobacteriota bacterium | reverse complement strand
TCGGATTCGTCGGCGAAATTTGCTCAGTCGAACCGCGCTGGTTCGAAGCCATTTGGAACGAAGGAGGCATTCCGGTGCTTTCGTCTTTAGCCCTTGGCTCTGACGGAGAATATTACAACGTGAACGCCGACCAGATGGCGTCAGCCTGCGCCATCGCCTGTCGCGCTGACACTTTGGTTTTCCTTACCGATGTTCCGGGCGTGAAAGACGCAGAGGGCGTGGTCATGCCATGGCTCACCACGAAACAGGTTCCCACGCTGGTTGCGGATTCGGTCATCGCGGGCGGCATGCTACCGAAGCTCGAAGCCTGCAGCAATGCACTGAAGAGAGGCGTGGGCCGCGTGCGCATTCTTCCGGCAGCCCAGGCCGAAATTCTGCCGCAATTTTATTTTCAGAAACTCGAATTTGGCACGGAGGTCATCGGCGCATGAGCCTGGCTTCCGTGATTCAAGCTGAACAAAAACTGCTATTGCCGACGTACGACCGCCAGAAGGTCCTGTTCACCCGCGGCGGTGGAGTTTATTTGTGGGACTCGACTGGCAAGCGCTATCTCGATTTCCTCAGTGGGATCGGTGTGAACGCGCTTGGCCACGCGCATCCCGCGGTCCAGAAAGTTCTGAAGCAGCAGGCCGGGAAGCTGATTCACACTTCGAACCTCTTCTATCACGAGTATCAGGCGGAACTGGCAAAGCGGCTTACCAAGATTTCCGGACTCGACCGCGCATTTTTTTGTAATAGCGGAACCGAAGCTTGGGAAGGCGCATTGAAACTGGCGCGCGCCTATGCCCGCGTCAATAACAGCAACGGACACAAAGCTAAGTGGCGCATCCTCGCTCTCGAGAATTCATTTCACGGACGCACATTCGGCGCGCTGGCGACCACGGGGCAGGAGAAGTACCGTCATCCATTTGCGCCAATGCTGCCCGGAGTCAACTTTGTCGCGTTCAATGATCTCGATGATCTCAAACGGCAATTCGATGGCAGCGTGTGTGCAGTTTGTTTAGAGACGATTCAGGGCGAGGGCGGAATTAATCCCATCAGCCCGGATTTTCTGCGGCTCGCGCGCGAACTCACGCAAAAATCTGCAGCGTTGTTGCTGCTCGATGAAATCCAGTGCGGCCTGGGTCGCACCGGAAAGTATTTTGCGTATCAGCAGTACGGGATCACGCCCGACATCGTGACCGTAGCCAAGCCACTTGCAGCTGGATTGCCCCTCGGCGCATTGCTAACTACTCATCGCGTCGCAAGCGGCATGCACCCGGGAATGCACGGGACAACCTTCGGTGGCGGCCCGCTCGCATGCGCGGTGGCGATCGAATTTCTGCGCCAACTCGACGGCCTGCTGGGACATGTATCGAAGCTTGGAAAATATTTCCTGAGCCAACTTCACAATCTGCAGTCGAACCACGCAGCGATCAAGGCTGTTCGCGGCATGGGACTCATGCTAGCAATTGATCTCGACTCAGCTGATATCGCCAAGGCAGTTGTCGCGCATTTGTTGGAGCAGGGGATTCTGATCAATCGCACTCACGAAACTGTGTTGCGCTTCTTGCCACCGTACATTATCGAGAAGAAGCATTTGGATGAAGTTATTGATGCACTGGATCGCGCCCTCAACCAAGGCAAAAACATTAACCACAGAGGACATAGAGGTACACAGAAAAAAGCACAGAGAGCAGCCACAGAGTTGAAAGGAGACACTCATTGAGCAGCCAGACCCTAACCGTGCCGGCCGGATGAAGGCGCGCCCGGAGGATTTTCGCACTGCTCTCGCGGGTAAACATATCGCAATGTTTTTTGAGAAACCATCGCTGCGCACGCGGCTCACCTTCGAAGCCGGCATTTGCGGCCTCGGCGGATCGGTCTCATTTGTGGACCAGCGTCACGAGCGTCTAGACGCGCGCGAAACCCTCAGTGACATCGCTCATAATGTCGAGCGATGGGTGAGCGGAATCGTCCTGCGCACGTTTGCCCATGAAACGGTTGAAGGCATGGCCGAGTTCGCGAATGTTCCCGTGATTAACGCGCTGAGCGAAGTCGAGCACCCATGCCAGGCGTTGGCTGACTATTTCACGTTGCACGAAAAATTCGGCAACCTCAAGAAAATCACTTTGGCTTACGTCGGCGACGGCAACAATGTAACGCATTCGCTTCTGCTCACGGCCGCACTGCTCGGATCTAAAATTCGCATCGCTACGCCCAAAGGCTATGGCCCGAGCCCACAAATCCTTTCAGACGCTCACGACGTCGCGAAAGACACGGGCGCAAGTATTGAGCTGATGACCGATCCGCACAAAGCCGTCCGCGGAGCTGATGCCGTTTACACTGACGCTTGGGTGAGCATGGGCCACGAGCATGAAACCGAACAGCGCGCCGACATTTTTCCGCCCTACCAGGTCAACGATCAACTGATGGCCGGAGCCGCGCCGCATGCAGTATTCATGCATTGCCTGCCCGCGCATCGTAACGAAGAAGTGACCGATTCGGTGATTGACTCGCTCCGGTCAATCGTTTTCGATCAAGCGGAGAATCGCATGCACATTCAGAAAGCTATTTTAGCCATGCTGTGCGGGAAGGTCCGCCAGCCGAGGAGTTCTCATGCCTGAAAAAGTCGTACTCGCATATTCCGGAGGTCTTGATACCTCCATCATCATTCCATGGCTGAAAGAAAACTATTCATACGACGTGATCGCCATGGTTGCCGATGTGGGCCAGGGCGACGACCTCGAGGCAGTCATTGAAAAGGCGTACAAGACGGGCGCCAGCAAAGTTGTTGTCGAGGACCTGCGCGAGGAATTTCTGACCGGCTATGTTTTTCCCGCGCTCAAGGCCGGAGCAGTTTACGAGAACAAGTATTTGCTCGGAACTTCCATGGCGCGGCCGGTGATCGCGAAGCACCAGGTCGAGGTCGCTCTACGTGAAGGCGCGACCGCGGTTGCACATGGGTGCACGGGGAAGGGAAACGATCAGGTGCGCTTTGAGCTGACGTATCAGGCGCTCGCGCCTGAGTTGAAAGTGATCGCACCGTGGCGCGAGTGGGACCTGAAATCTCGAGAAGATTGTCTCGACTACGCCGAATCGCACGGGATTGCTGTCGCGCAGAGTCGTGAAAAGATCCATAGTCGCGATCGTAATCTGTGGCACATAAGTCACGAGGGGGGGGAACTGGAAGATGCAGGCAACGCGCCGTTCGCGAGCACGTGGCAGATTTCGAAGTCGCCGCAAGAAGCTCCGGATCGCGAAGAACAAGTTCAGATCGAGTTCGAGGCGGGTGTTCCCGTTGGCGTCAACGGCATGCGGGTGGGGCCGGTTTCGCTAGTCGAATTGGCAAACGAAATAGGCGGCCGTAATGCGATTGGCCGCGTGGATATTGTCGAGAACCGCTTCGTCGGAATCAAGTCGCGTGGATGCTACGAAACACCAGGCGGAACTCTGCTGATTGCCGCTCATCGCGAACTCGAAGCTCTCTGCTGCGAGCGCGATGTCATGCATTTCAAAGAGCACATCGGACTCAAATACGCCGAGCTGGTTTATTACGGTCTGTGGTTCACGCCTTTGCGCGAGGCTCTCGATGCGTTCGTCGAAAGCACACAGAAGGAAGTCACGGGCAGCGTCACGCTATCTCTCTACAAGGGCAACCTCTCGGTTGTGAGCCGTCAGTCGGAGCACTCGTTGTATCGAACTGATCTTTCCTCTTTCACTATGGGAGAGAGTTACGATCAAAAAGATGCTGCGGGATTCATTCGGATTTTAGGATTGCCATCCCGGTCGCGGGCACTTAAGAACAACAAAGAAAAGCATCTAACCGTAAAGAACGCAAAAGATCCGCAAACAAAACCACAAGAGGTTGCGCAATGAAGATGTGGTCCGGACGATTCCGGCAGCCACTTGATCCCGCATTTGAACAATGGCAGCGGTCGTTTGAATTCGATTGCCGGCTGCTCGAATGCGAGCTGGAGGCCATCTCCGCGCACGCTCGTGCGATGGAAAAAGCCGGCGTGCTTTCCGTGGATGAACTGCGGTTAGTGCTGCGGGGACTGGAACTGATCGGGGAGAAAGCTGCCGATTCTCCAGAGTTTCTGAACGATCCCGAGGCCGAAGACATTCACCACTTCGTCGAGAAGCAGTTGGTCGCTTTGATCGGCGACGCTGGCTATAAGCTGCACAGCGGACGCAGCCGCAACGAGCAGATTGCGACCGATCTCCGCCTGTACCTCCGCGCCGGCTGCGACGAAATCAGTGAAGAGCTTTCTGCGCTGATTTCTGCCGTTCTTGATCGCTCCGAACAAGTTGGTCAAGCTGCAATGCCTGCGTACACGCACCTGCAGCGCGCGGAACCAGTGCTGGTCGCGCATTGGCTGCTCGGGTACGTTGAAATGTTCTTCCGCGACTTAGATCGAATCGGCGACTGCCGAAAACGTGCGAATGTTTGTCCGCTTGGATCGGGCGCAGTTACGGGATCAACCATTCCTCTCGATCGTGAGCTGATGGCCAGGGAGCTGGGCTTCTCGGCTCCCAGCACGAACAGTATTGACGCCACTAGCGATCGCGACTTCGTTATCGAATTCGTCAATGCGCTTTCTCTGCTCGCACTGCATCTGAGCCGCTGGGCGGAAGAGATGCTGTTGTTTTCGACGCAGGAATATGGGTTCGTGCATTTGCCCGAGTCCTATTCAACCGGCAGTAGCGCTATGCCCCAAAAAATGAACGGAGATCTTCTCGAACTCGTGCGCGGTAAAGCCGGACGCATCATCGGAGATGCCACTGCGCTCCTGGTCACAACCAAAGGCCTGCCGCTCGCTTACAACAAAGACTTGCAGGAAACCCAGGAGCCACTGTTTCACGCCGCCGAGGCCATGCTTTCATCGCTTCCTTTGGTGAGCGGATGGACGAAAGCAGTCGAATTCGATCTCGAACGCATGCAGAAGGCGGCAGAGACCGGCTACATGAATGCCTTTGCAGCGGCAACTTATCTCACACGCAAGGGCGTTCCATTCCGCATCGCGCATGAGCAAGTCGGAAAAGCGGTTCGCCTTGCGCTTGAAAAACCCTGCGAACTGCAAGACCTGTCGCTTGCCGATCTCCGGGCCATTGACTCGCACTTCGACGCCGAGTTTTTCAATTTCGTGAAGCTCGAAAACGTGTTGGCGATTCACGACGTTCCCGGCGGCACCGCGCCGGTGCGCGTACGCGAAGCCATCGCCGCGGCACGAAGCAAAATCGCGCCCGCCTGTGAGGATGCCCATGCACACGCGTGACGCCTTACTCCCCGATGCTGAACGCATTCACGAGTTGATCTGCTCGTACTCGACGGATGGAACTCTGCTCCCGCGTACCATCGCGGAAATTTGCGAGAACGTGCGCGATTTCATAGTTCTCGAAGAGGCTGGAAAAGTTATCGGTTGCGGCGCACTGCACCTTTACGGCCCTCATCTCGCTGAAATTCGTTCTATCACTGTGGACAAGAATTATCAAAAACATGGCGGCGGCGAACTGCTCGTTCAGTCCCTGATGTCGGAAGCCCACAAGCACCAAGTTAGTTGCATTTGCCTGTACACGCGCAGCCCACAGTTTTTTGCCAAGCTCGGCTTTGATGCGGCGCTGAGAGAAGAACTGCCCGACAAGATCAACAAGGACTGCTGCGTTTGTCCGCGTTACCACTGTTGCGACGAAGTCGCCATGGTTAAGGGTGAGCTGCCCAGGTTTGCCATTCTGCCTGAGCCTGCGAATTTTCTGGTGAAACTCCAGATATGACCGGCTCTGGCCCGATTTTCATTCCCAAGGGTTTCAAGTTCTCTGCCGTGACTGCCGGAATCAAGGTCAGCGGCAAACCTGATCTTGCGCTGATTCTCGCCGACCAACCCGCGAGCGCCGCGGCACTATTCACAAAAAACTTGATTGTTGCTGCCCCGGTGGAAGTTGGGCGCGCATCTCTTAAGCAAAGTCGCGGTCGGGTTCGCGCGGTCGTGGTGAACTCGGGAAATGCAAATTGTGCGACCGGGCGACAGGGAATTGCAGCATGCAAAGAGATCTGTCGCCGTACCTCGGTCCTGTTGCAAGCGAGTGCGTCAGAGATTTTTCCGTCGTCCACGGGAATCATCGGTCTCCCGCTTCCAAGCGGCAAAATTGTTTCTTCGCTGAAACCCTTGCTGCAAAATGCGGGCACTTCGATTGAGAATCTGCGCGGATTCGCCAATGCCATCCTGACCACTGACACTCGCCCGAAAATCGCCAGTGTCCCGCTGCGAAATGGCAAGGCCGCCGTCACGGGCGTCGCTAAAGGCTCAGGCATGATTCACCCCCAGCTGGCGACCATGCTCGTCTATATCTTGACTGACGTTGCCGCCCCGCCGGCGCAACTGCGGGCCGCCTTGCGCAATGCTTGCGCCGATAGCTTCAACGCGATCTCGATCGATGGTGACACATCCACGAACGATACCGTGCTGCTCCTGGCCTCCGGAGCAAGTGGATTGCAACTTGGGGCCGTGCAGCGCGAGTTCGAAAGAGCATTGCTGGAGGTTTGCCAGTCTCTTTCCGAACAGATTGTCAGCGATGGCGAGGGAGTGCAGCACGTCGTCCGGCTTCGAATTGAGCAAGCCAAAGATAGGTCCGAAGCGCTTCAGGTCGCCAGAGCGATCTCTACATCGCTGCTGGTGAAAACTGCCTGGGCAGGCGCCGATCCAAATTGGGGGAGAATGCTTGCCGCTGTCGGCCGCAGCGGCATTCCAATCAGTCCCGCAAAAATAACCGTCCTCATCGGTGATCAAAAGGTCTGTGTCGGCTCGGTGGCTCGTGCTTTCGACGAAAACGCCGCACATCGGGAATTGGCCGGGCCCGAGTCGCGTATCACGGTACGACTTGGCCGGGGCAAGGCACTTTTGAACTTTCTTACTGCCGATCTGACCACTGAATACGTGAAAATCAACGCCGATTATTCAACGTGAACTTCTGGGATCGGGTCAAGGCCGTGCATGAGGGCTCGTAGAGACCGCCTCAGAACTTCTCTAATGCGCTGCAAACAAAGCGAAAATCAGCATTCACCGCTTTTCATTCCAAAAATCACAACAAATTCTAAAAATACAGTATTCTCCCGATAGATCAACCCTCACTCTGTCATTTACACATAATTCAGCCCCAACGCGAAGGAGACGGAAGGCAGGCGTCGGTCGTACCTCCCCTTTATTTCCGGTGCCTGCCACCTCCCTAAAGTAAGCGAGCTCCCCTTAGATATATTCCGCCCAAATCCTAGTTTCAGCTGTGCGTGGGACTACTTCGCTCTGACATCTCAATTGGATCTGGAAGCTGCAATTGAGGAAAAATACAGGTGGGGAAGCTATGACAGCCTAGCTCGGTACAGATGACTTTGCCGGGAAGAAGGTCCCTCCACCGAGCACGGACCTGACCGCGTCCAAAAGATCGCGAGCGGCCTCGCTTTTCGCTACTGCGCCTCGAATTGCCCCGGTTTTGAACCGTCCCATAACGTCCTCCGAAAGATGAAGGGAGAACATAATCACGGGAACGTCTGGGCAGTTCTCCGCGATTTTGGCCGCCGCTTCGAAGCCATTCATTTCCGGCATGGTGATGTCCATAATGATGATATCGGGGGGCGAATGTAGCGCCAGTTCCACAGCTTCCCGGCCAGTACTGGCCTCGGCATCCACGCTCCAGTTCGGCACCGACTCAATCAAATTGCGTATTCCCATGCGCATGACCTCATGATCATCCGCGACTAGGATACGTACTGGCCGCTCCCCCAGGGTTGGACTGGGGCTATCGCTTGCGTTCATCATGGAAAAGTTTGAGGTCGGGGTCATTTCGCGTCAAGTGTCTTCCGGGCGACCGCTGGCTCTACTTTGCCCAGTCGGCTGCTAAACGCGCAAAACCGGGAGTGTAGCTGTTCTGCGCCTTAGTAAACAATCCAGATAATCCTGTAGGCAGGCAGTTTTGGGTCGGAAGAAGTTCCGTCCCTGGACTTACCAGCGACAGATTCGGGCACTGTCGCAAAATCCAGGGACGGTTCCACCGCACCTAGTGACGTTTTAGATGGTAGCCGTGTAGGACAGGTTGGTGAGCGCACAGGAGTTTTAGACAATTCTGCTTTTGGTACAGCGATTCGAGTTCTGAATTACAGAGTAAGCCTGATCGTCTGCGGCGGTTCCGGGAACTATTCTAAGCACGATGTTTGGTACGTAAAACACCAGAGGAGGCAACATGCTTTACTGGGCGCTGGTTTTTCTGATTGTGGCGATAATCGCCGCAATATTTGGTTTCGGTGGGGTCGCAGTAGCGGCTGCCGGGGTCGCGAAGTTGCTGTTCTTTCTGTTCCTGGTAGTGTTTGTGATCACCTTGATCACCGGACTTACGCGGCGCGGCCGGACCGGCGTCTAGACTCGGCGCCGTGGTTCGAGCCGTAACTGGTGTACAAAAATTAAGGTCCCGAAATTTCGGGACCTTTTTCTTTGCCCATTCTGACGACTTACTGAGGAGGCTGGGTGCTGGTGGTACCGGTGCCGCTAGGGCTGCCGCTTCCCATGTTCCCAGAATTGCCCTTTTTCTCGCCGCAGCTGTCCGAAATCATCTTGACGTTTGAAACGTTAAAGGTCTTCTCCGATTTTCCACTGGACGCAGCCGAACTGTTCGATCCGCCGCCGCTCTCCCACATGCCTTTCACGGCAACTTCGTGGCCGGCGTGAGCCGAAACATCCTGGCCAGTTAATGCCACGTTGCCCTTCTTGGTCTGCAGGACGTATTGCCCACCTTCTGACTGCACGCATCCCTTCAGCTTCTTCTCGCTCTTTTCAGGAGTCTGGCTCGTATTTTGGTCAGTCTGGCCGGTTGTGGGGCTCGCACCAGGCTGCTGGCTGGGATAACCACCGGGCTGCTGCTGTCCCGCGGCTCCTGGTTGGCTCATTCCTGGTGAAGAGCCTTGCGTACCTTGCGGCGACGCGCCGGCCTGAGCGATTGCCGCCGAGGAGACTAGCACCGCAAAGGCAACGAGCGTACATAGAGACATTTTTTTCATATTTCCTCCTGCTTTCGAATTTGCTGATTGGCGAATCGAACGATCAGCTCGTGGCCGAGGACTCGGCTTTTAAGCGACCATCCTTCGTTCGTGATGAGACGCCTGTACGCGAGGAGGGGGTTGCAGCACGCTGATGCGTTTGCTGTACAGCAAACGCTGTATGGTACCTAGAAGTCGGTCTCTGTTTCCGGCTTTGTCGCAGAAAGCATCTGCGTACCGACGGCAATGTTGAGAAACCATGGTGTTCCCGGAGAATATGATTACGGGCATCTTCGGGTCCATCGCCTTGATGGTCGCGGCCACAGCTTCCCCGTTCATCCCCGGCATTTCGTAGTCCGTGATCACTAAATCTATCGGCTTCATGGCTGCAAGTTTCACCCCGGCTTCGCCGCTGGAAGCAGTCAAAACCTTGAAGCCCACCATTTCCATGGTTGCTTTATACAGCTGCAAGGCAGGTGCGAAGTCGTCAATCCATAACAATGTTGGCACGCCACCTGTACTTAATGGGCTGGTCTCGCGCACAGTTCGCCTGGATGAACGACGAGACCAAATCCTGGCAACCGGTGAAGACAGATTGTTCTTGGCGACCCGACCCATGTTGGTACGGTACGCACAGTTCCGCAGCTAAACAATGAGTGGAACTCTGTAATTGAGCTACGGTGAACACCGTACATTTTGAAGAGTTTTCAACCGGGCTTGAAAGGAATAACGTTATCGTGATCACACCGATTACTGATGCACTGAATTAGAGACCTGAGTACGTGGGACTTGAATAAGTGTCGAGTTTTGCAATCAATCGCACCTAGACATCGAATACCCGGTAAATGGCAGGAGGGCTCTGTGATTGCAGGAGTGTGATTGCGACGTTGTGGACGGGAATGCCTCCGCTAGTCTGTCCGTCACACTTTCCATTGTGGGCGTGACCATGCAGGATAAGGTCCGCACCGTGCCGATCCACAATTTCTGCCAGCCGCGAGGTTCCCATGAAAGGGAATATTTCACGGGCTTCCCCCTCAACCGTGGCTGAGATAGGAGCATAGTGCAAGACCACGACTCTTTTTTTCGCCCGCAATTGCGACAGGGCGCGCTCCAGCTTCAGCGTTTCCTCGATGCTGGCATGCACAAAAGTCTTGATCTCAGGCTCTCCGAAAGCAGTGAGCACACCGCGCCCGAATCCGCCTACGAAGCCTTTAGTACCGGCGAAACCGACGCCGTCCCGCTCGTAGGCGCTACCGTCGAGTACCTTGATACCTTCTTGCGTCATCATGCGCATCAGGTCGGCATGTTGCCCGCTCTCATAATCATGATTCCCCAGGACCACGACGGTTGGCACGCGCAGACGGACCAGAACGTTAAGGAGCGGCTCCATTTCGTCGGGTCGTCCGAAATTCGTCAGATCCCCGGCAACCACAAAGACGTCTGCTTCGTCGCGCACCCGATTGAGTTGATCATGCAGCGGACCCATACGCTGCGGCGTGAAATGCAAGTCCGCTGTGGCGGCAATTCTCATAGGCCGCGTCCGTGGCGCTTGGATTTCTGGTGATCACTAGAATAGGAGGAATTGGACTCTGCAGAATGTGGCTGCTTATGAAGTCGCCTGGTCCTGAACCCGTCTTGCAGGTCTTCTAATCCCCAGTCTTTGACGTCTATGGAAAACATATTTTCGTCAACCAGGCTGCCACGGAATGGCGCGTTTGGATTTGTGTGTTGAAGGAGTTCTGCATAGCGCGACAACAGGTCCTGCCAAAGAGCCGACGGCACGTAATCGCTGTGCGCGGGATAGACATAGCGAAACAGCATCAGAGCCCATAGCAGTATTTCCCAATGTTCGCCGGCCAGCTCCAGCAAACGTTTCCACTCCAGGTTTCCACGAGTGCGATAGATGATATGGGCAATGTCTGCACCGTCAAATCTTTCTCTGCGCGTCACGAATAGCTTCGACGCAATGAGGTCCTCCGGAGAGATGATGCGTGTCTCGACTCCGACGACGATCGCCGGTTGTGTTCGCTTCATCCAGCTCTCATCCACCATGATGACGCCGTTGCTCATGCCGGAAATCAAGTCCACAAAGTATTCGCCGCGATGGGCTTTGGAGAGCCAAACCGGATCGAGAGTCTCACACCGGAATCCACGTCGCTCCAACACGCTCAATGCTTTTCGAACATTCTGCGATTCCATGAACAGATCGAGGTCTTTGGTCTCGCGCCAGATGCCCGTGTATTTTTCGAGTGAAACCGCGCCGGCGACAGCATAGGGCACCCCGTTTTCATTCAGCGCGGTGAGGACTTCGCCATATAGGTTTTCTGCCTCAGGCGGAAGATATACCGGGACAGCCGTGGTCACTGACGACCTAACGGGCGAATTCGCGCGTAGCTCTACCATGAGCGGCTTGGATGGCCGAATGGTTGCCGCGGTTGCAGAGTAGAAGGAGCAATATGCTGTAAGTAGAAATAAAAAAGGCTGGCGTTATCGCCAGCCTTAACTTGAGACAGATTGCTATTGAGTAGTTTGCGTCGTGGAAGCTGCTGGAGGTGGCGGCGTCACGACGCTACCTTGTTGGGACGGTGACGTGTATTTCTTCACCGCAGATAGAAATGGCTGGCTCCCGCTCGGCGCCTCGACCTTGCCGTTTAAGATGTCCGAGAAGGTCTCCATCTTGCCGTACAAGATACGAGTTTCATCGTTGTCCTGCGAGATACGTGATCCGCTCAGATCAATTCCCGCGAACACGCCACGTGCGCGCGAGTAGGTCAGAACCTCGGATTTCATTTTCCAGTCGGTATCCGCAGCAGCCTGCCTGCCCACCGGACCGGCAGCGGCTGAAGCGTCCGCTCCAACTTTGAATTTGCTCGAGAGCAGCGCCTGCATGCCTATCTGGTTCATGATAAGCATGACCAGGTCAACGGCTTGTCCGCCGATCTGCAATCCCCAGCTTCCGCCAGTGATGGTGAATGGGGCTGGCGCACTCCATCCATTCGCGGTCTTGCAGGTGGCCACGCCCTTACCGTGATTTCCGCCAAATCCAACCGCAATCTTGACCATGGACGGAACAACAGCTATGCACTCTGCGTCTCCCATGATTTTGTCGGGAATAGCTTTGTCTTTAGTCGCCATGATCTCGTCCAGGACCGTGGCCGCATTCTGAATGCGTTTCTCAATGTCCGATTGGTCCTTGTCCGCGGCCCAAGTGAGGCTGCTGAGAAGGAGCAACCCCGCGCCGAGGGCCAGAAAAAATCTAGTGACTGCCCCTGTTTCTCGTTTCATCGCTTCACCTCTTGGCTTTCTGATTACAAAGATTCCTAGAAAAGGGTAGTCTCGGGGCAATGTCCGGCAAATCCAGTGAAGACTGTAAACCAGCGCAAAACGGGCTTTAGTCAGGGGAGCATTAAAGCGTGGCCACCACGTCCACTTCACCTTGCTTCTCCAGCACTTGCACTCGGGCAGTGTCGCCCTGGCGCTCGAACATCAAGTCCACGGAAGCATCGCCTACTCGCAACCCATGAATGGAAAGATGCGGAATGCCCTCGGGCAAGCAGGGCCGCTCGAATACAACTCGCTTATCACTTCCGCGCAGAGTAAGTCCCAGACAAGCCTGAATCAGCAGAAATGGGGCTGCCGCGGCCCAAGCCTGCGGAGAGCATGCAACCGGATATAAGGTGGGACCTTCGCCAGGGCCCTCCCGCTCAAGCCCGCAAAACAGTTCAGGAAGCCGGCGAAGTTCCATTGCGCTGCTTGCGTCCAGCAATGCCAACAGAATTTTCCCGGCCAGCTTCTTGAAACCGTACGCGGCAAGCCCG
>QHZV01000227.1:6580-7641 GCA_003224785.1 Acidobacteriota bacterium | reverse complement strand
ACTCAATGCGGCAGATTGAGTCAGGTCGGCTGGACGCGGTATTGACTGGCGGAGCGGATGCACCGATTTCGCTGGGTACTGTCCGCGGGTTCACTCTGCTCAAAATCATTACGGAGAAGTGGAACCACGCGCCGGAAAAAGGTTCGCGTCCGTTCTCCGCCGATCGCGATGGATTCGTCGTCGCTGAAGGCGCATGGATGTTGGTGCTCGAAGAATACGAGCATGCTCGCGCGCGAGGAGCAAAGATCCTTGCTGAGGTCTGCGGGTATGGCTCTACGTGCGAGGCATTTCACCGCGTCCGCTTGATGGAATGCGGCGAGGAGCCATCACGCGCTATTGCGCTAGCAATGAAGAATGCGGGCATTGGCCCCGCGGACGTGGATTATGTGAACCTGCACGGGACCTCGACACAGCTGAACGATCGCATCGAAACTCGGGCATTGAAGCTGGCATTGGGAGAAGATCGCGCGCGGCAGGTTCCAATGTCGGCGCTGAAATCGCAGATCGGGCATCCGCAAGGCGCATGCGGAGCAGCAGGAGTAACCGCGACATTAATAGCGATGCACCACGGCCAAATTCCGCCAACTCTCAATCTGACGAATCCCTCGGCTGAGTGCGATCTGGATTACGTGCCGGATGTCGGCATGAAGAAAGCCATCGAGCATGCGGTATGCAATTGCATCGCGTTTGGATCGAAGAACTCGGCGCTGGTGCTGAGGATGATGGCATAAACCACGTCACCTCTGCCTGAACACACGCTTGGCATCAATGATCACGAAGACTCCACGCCCCCTCGCCAGGACCGTTCCTTCCTGATTGAGGATCTCTGCTCTGTGAATCAAATGGCGTCCTCGCTTTTTTAACTCGCGCGATTCCACGCGCAAGGGCGTGCGCAGCGGAACCGGCTTGAGGTATTCAATTTTGAGCTCTGCTGTCGCAGCAATCACATCGCGCAGCTTATTCAGCTTGCTCATGGCATCGTCAAGAATGGTGGCGATAATTCCGCCGTGGCAGTAGCCTGGTGGCCCGGTGAAGCGCTTGCTCAGGCGAAAACTCGAACC
>QHZV01000227.1:0-6562 GCA_003224785.1 Acidobacteriota bacterium | reverse complement strand
ACTGTGACCTTTGGTTGCCATAAGCGGTGCATTTTACTGGATTGCCTTGCATCCCGGCGGTCTTAAGTATGATCTAAGATGGTTTGCTACCGGCAGTGTAAAACTGAGATCAATGGAGGAATCGATTGGAAAGTCGAGCACGCCGTATTCAACTTGTGATACCGATTTTCGTGTTAGCAGGAATCCTTTTAATGATTCCCGCTTCCGCAGCTGCCCAGGCGGGCTCAGGGGCAGCCACTTTTAAGACCAAGTGCCAGCTGTGCCACGGCCCTGATGGTACTGGGGACACTCCGCTGGGCAAACAACTGCAAGCGGCAAATCTTCACTCTAAAGACATCCAGAAGAAGACCAACGCCGAGCTCCACAAAGTTGTGCACGACGGCAATGGCAACATGCCGCCCTTCGCTGATCAACTCAGCGACAGCGAGATTGACCAGGTAATCAAATTCGTACGCACCTTCGGCAAAACGGCAAAGAAGTAGTTTTGAGCACAGGCAGTTTGCTATGCCAGTATTTCCGCCCCCGGCAGCGATCGAAAGACCCAAGTCAGGACACGGCGGTGGAGTGCATCCGCCGGGCTTTGGCGGAGGCGACGACAATGGCCCCGGCGACAGTTCGCCAGACTATGGCCGCCGGCTGTACCGTGCGCGGCTTGCGCTGGTCCTGGCGTTATTCTCCATCTCCATGCTTTTCGTCATTCTGACGGTGGTCTTTCTCTTCCTGCACCACGGGGCATTTGTTTTCGACAGCCGGGCCAACGCGTACATTCGTGAATGGGTGCAGGTCAGCCTTCCAGTTCGGCTCTTGGCGCTGAATACTATTGTGCTGCTGGTGAGCAGTTTTACGATTGAGATGTCCCGCCGTTCGCTCGGCCGCGAGATGGCTCTTGCGCCTCTTCGCGGAATTCCCGGCATTCGATTGGACGAAGGATTCAGCATTCCGTGGCTGGCCATCACGGTTACGCTGGGTTTGACCTTCCTCGTTGGGCAATGGGTGGCGTGGCAGATTCTGCAACATCACGGGTTCCACATCTCTACGCGCAAGCCAACGCCGTTTTTCTACGTTCTCACTGGCGCCCATGCGGTACACCTTGTAGGCGGAATCATTGCCGTGCTCTATGCCGGATTCGCTTCCCTCTTGCACCGTCCGGTAGAACACCGGCGCATCGTGGTTGAGGTGGTGAGCTGGTATTGGCACTTCATGGGCGTGTTGTGGCTTTACGTGTTTGCTCTTCTGGAATTCGCGATGTAGCCCCGCCGGGCGGCTGATCAGCCCAGCACATGTTCACCAATTAGGCAATTGCTATGCTTCCCCATTGAGTGCATAATCTTCGCGTTCGCCAGCCCCTATTCCAAAACAACTCGAAAGAGTTCATAAGGAGCCTCAACGAAAGCACGAACACGTGTCGTGTACGGATTGGGCTTACTCGCGCTTTTGGCGCTATCGCCCATCGGCCGAGCGTTGGCGCAAGACAACAATTCCATTGCAGCCGCAGGTTTGGGCGCTGGGCTGATCATGATCTTTCTGGTATTCGCCGCCGCCTTTTACGTGTATATGGCGTTGGCGCTGCAGACAATCGCGGATAAGACCAAGACCGAGAACTCCTGGCTGGCCTGGATTCCGATTGCCAATATAGTGCTGATGTTGAATGTCGCCAAGAAACCTATCTGGTGGATCGTTCTGTTCTTCATTCCCGTTGTCAATATCATCTTCATTATCATTGTCTGGATGGCAATGGCTGAGGCGCGAGGAAAGCCCAGTTGGTGGGGCATTCTGATGATCGTTCCTGTAGCGAACCTGATTACTCCCGGCGTATTGGCCTGGGCGGACTGATCTGATTGACACAATCGGCTAGTGAGTTGAAGAGGCTCGTCTCAAGGGCGAGCCTTTCGAATCAGTTCCGCTAACCCTCTCTGCAGTTGAACGTCCATCCTTATTCAGCTTAGAATCGGCGTTCAATTTTGCGGAGGCGGTAATGCGCAATACCGGAATCCTTCTCGCGGCAGTTCTTGCTTCTTCTTCGCTCCTGCTCGGCCAATCGTCAACCAGCTCTCAGCCCCCATCCGGCTTCAGTATTGAGAACATTGATAAGAGCGTTGACCCGTGCACGGATTTCTATCAGTACGCATGCGGGAACTGGATGAAGAATGCGCAGATCCCGGGAGACCAGCCGGAATGGGCCAGCTTCATTGAGGTGGAGGAGCGGAACAATCTGGTATTGAAGGCAATTTTGGAGAAGGCGCAAGCCGGCGGCTCTAGTCGAAGCACGCTGGACCAGAAGATTGGCGATTACTACGGCGCCTGTATAGATGAGAAGGCGGCCGATGGCAAGGGCCTGGATGCGCTAAAGCCGGAACTCAATCGCATTGCTGCAGTAAAAGACAAGAACGGCCTGATTGACGCCATCGCGCGGGTGCACCTGATCGGGCCCAATCCGCTGTTCAATTTTTATTCCTCGCCTGATCTTCACGACGCCAACATGGTCATTGCCAACATAGACCAGGGTGGGCTATCGCTGCCCGACCGCAAGTACTACATCAATGACAGCGATCCGAAGATGGTCGAGATGCGTAAGCACCTGACGGAATATGCGACCACATTGTTTAGCTTGAGTGGACAATCAGCGCAACGGGCCGCCGATTCGGCACAAGCAGTGTTGCGAATTGAAACCGTATTGGCCAAGGCTTCCATGGATCGGACCCTCAGGCGTGACCCTAAGAACCGAGATCACAAGATGACCCGCGATGCGGCAGTCGCGCTGGCGCCGAACTTTTATTTGACGCGCTATTTCGCCGAGATCAATACACCCACATTTTCGGAGATGAACGTTTCCAATCCAGACTTCTTCAAACAAGTGAACGGAGTCATTGAGTCCGAACCGGTTGATGCGTTGAAGACCTATGTGCAATGGCACTTAATGAATGCGGCCGCACCGTGGCTCTCAACGCCTTTTGTGGAAGCAAATTTCAAGTTCAAGCAAGCCTTGACTGGGCAGGCGGAAATTCAGGCGCGCTGGAAGCGGTGCGTAGAAGCGACCGACGGGGCGCTGGGTGAGGCACTGGGTCAGCGCTTCGTCGAAGAAACCTTTGGCCCGGACGGCAAGCAGCGCATGCTGAAAATGGTGGACGCGCTTGAGAAGTCCCTGGACCAGGACATCCGCGGGTTGCCGTGGATGACGGAAGACACGAAGAAACAGGCGAAAGTGAAGCTGGAAGCGATCCGCAACAAGATTGGCTATCCCGATGTGTGGCGCGATTACAGCAAGCTGGAAGTTGTCCCCGGCGACCTTATGGGCAATTTTCTGCGCGCGAACGAGTTTGAATCGCGCCGCCAGATTGCCAAGATCAGCAAGCCTGTTGACCGCCTGGAATGGGGTATGACTCCGCCAACGGTGAACGCATATTACAGTCCGCCGCGCAATGAGGTCGTATTCCCGGCAGGAATTCTGCAGCCGCAATTTTTCGACAAGAAGATCGACGACGACGTGAATTTCGGCAGCATTGGCGCGGTCATTGGCCATGAGTTGACGCATGGATTTGACGATCAGGGACGCAAATTCGATCCGCAGGGAAACTTGCGCGACTGGTGGACGGAGCAGGACGGAAAAGAATTCGAGAAGCGAGCCAGCTGCGTCGCCGACGAATACTCGAACTTTGTTGCCATTGACGACCTCAAGCTGAACGGCAAGCTCACGCTTGGAGAAAATACGGCTGACAATGGCGGCGCGCGCATCGCGCTCATGGCACTCATGAACATGATTGCGCAAGACAAGACTGGCAAAGCTGCCGAGAAAATTGACGGCTACACGCCGGAACAACGCTTCTATCTGGGATTCGCGCGTGTCTGGTGCGAAAAACGCCGCCCTGAATTCTCACGCATGCTGGTCAACGTGGACCCACATTCTCCTGTACGCATCCGCACCAACGGCGTCGTTGAGAACATGCCGGAATTTCAAAAAGCCTGGGGTTGCAAGGCCGGCCAGCCTATGGTGAAGGAAAGCCAGTGCAGGGTTTGGTGAGAACGTAAGACGTAAAAATCCCGGGCGAAAGCGCATTTTTCTTTGAAGATATAGAGGAAACCCCACGGGAACGGCAGTCAAAGAGGACTGGCGCCCTTATTTGATGAACTCTCGCCAAGGTTCCCCGATGGCGGTAGCTGCCCACTTAGATTTTCCGGGGGATTGAATTCCGATCCAAAGAAGGTGCCTCCTCCGAGAAGGCGCTCGATTGCTCGGATTAGGTCCTTGGCGGCTTGCGATTTTAAGACAAACCCGCGGCTTTATAATAGAAAGATTCGCCATCGCTCGCGGACCCGCCTGAGAGCCTGTCCTCGCAAGATTGGCCGACTTTCTTCTTTACTCGATGTCCACAGAGATTTTGAACGACAGCATCGTGGTTCGCGGGGCGCGCACCCACAACCTCAAGAACATTGATGTTGAAATCCCGCATAACGCCCTGACGGTCGTGACCGGCGTCTCAGGTTCGGGGAAATCTTCGCTTGCCTTCGACACAATTTATGCCGAGGGACAGAGGCGGTATGTCGAGTCGCTATCCGCCTATGCGCGGCAATTTCTTGAGCGGATTGAAAAACCCGATGCGGACCACATTGAAGGTATTGCTCCCGCGGTGGCCATTCGACAGAAGAATACGACGCGCAATCCGCGCTCAACCGTGGGAACGGCAACTGAAATTTACGATTATTTGAGATTGCTATTTGCGCGAGTAGGACGAACTTACTGCCTGCAATGTGGCAACGAAGTCAAGAAAGACACGGTGGACGAAATCGCCGATGGGGTGCTGGCGCTTGGCGACGGCACGAGGCTGAATGTGTTGTTCCCGGTGCTGCCGCGAGGCGCAGCCAACGCGAGTGAGGTCATCCCGAACAGCGCTGGGGGAGAAGAATCTGCTGCTTCCAAAGAAAAGGCAGGTTCTTCGGGGGCCACAAAGAGAAAGAAGAGTCGAAAGGCAGAGCCCGATGTCACGTCAGCCACATCCGATGCCATCAAAGCGCGACTCTTCGAACTTCGTCAGCGGGGCTTCAACCGACTCTTTCAGCGTGGGCAGATTTACGAATTTTCCACACCGGAATCACTGCTTGAGATTAACTTCGGCGAACCGTTGTTTGCGCTGGTGGACCGCATTGCGGTGTCAGCAGAGTCTCGTGCACGCATTGTTGACGCCGCCGAAATCAGCTTTCGTGAGAGCGGCGAGGTCATCTTTGAAACTGCGGCTCGGGAAGGGTCACCATCCCAGCAGATGCGGTTCTCGCAGAGATTCGAGTGCAAGACCTGTGGCATTCGTTACGCGGAGCCAGAGCCGCGCCTGTTCTCGTTTAATAACCCGTTCGGCGCGTGCCCGCGATGCCAAGGCTTCGGCAACACGATTGATTTCGACCTGAATCTGGTGATTCCAGATCAGACAAAGACTCTGAACGAAGGAGCGATCGAGCCCTGGACCAAGCCGAGACATCGGACGATTGCAACCGAGATGAAGCGCTTCGCCCGGCAGGCGGGAATTCCGCTTGATGTTGCCTGGGCGCATCTTGAACCAGAGCAGCAGCGGCGAATTCTCGATGGCGATAAGAAATTCCTCGGCGTGCGCGGATTCTTTAACTACCTGGAACGCAAAAAGTACAAATTGCACGTCCGCGTATTTCTGAGTCGATATCGCGGCTATACGCAGTGCTCGGAATGCGACGGCACAAGGCTGCGGCGCGAAGCTCGGCAGGTAAAAATCGCGGGCAAGAACATTTGTGAAGTCTGCTCAATGACCGTGGAAGAGGCGAGCAAGTTTTTCGCTGAGGTCGAGTTACGACAGCAGGAAGCGGGCATCGCCGAAAGATTGCTACACGAGATTAGCTCGCGTCTGCGTTTTCTAAATGACGTCGGGCTTGAGTACCTGATGCTTAGCCGCTTGACCTCAACCCTCTCCGGTGGCGAGGCGCAGCGCATTCAGCTCGCGACCTCGTTGGGATCGCAGCTGGTTGGAACACTCTACGTGCTCGACGAGCCATCGATCGGGTTGCACACCCGCGATACGCACCGATTGATCAACATTCTGCACGGATTGAGGGACCTCGGAAACACCGTGCTGGTTGTGGAGCACGATCCCGACGTGATGCGCGCCAGCGACCGCATTCTCGATCTTGGCCCGGGCGCGGGCGAGCACGGTGGCAAAGTCATTGCAACTGGAAATTACGATCAAATCCTAAAATCCCCGGGCTCACTGACTGGCCGTTATCTCTCGAACGAACTGCGCATTCAGGTTCCTGCAAACCGTCGCAAGCCCGGCCGGCAGAAAATTACGATCCACGGCGCGCGTGCACACAACCTGAAGAACATTGATGTCTCGATACCCCTGGGCATGTTGGTTGCGATCACCGGCGTTTCGGGATCGGGCAAGTCCACGTTGTTGCACGATGTGTTGTATCGAGGATTGAATTCGATCAATCGAGAAAGTCAAAACCCCCACCCTCTCTCTCCAACTGAGGGAGAGACAAGGATCGGGCAGCCCTTGGAAAGCCAGATCACCGGCCACGAATTCATTGATGAAGTCGTGCTGGT
>QHZV01000226.1:7778-14874 GCA_003224785.1 Acidobacteriota bacterium | reverse complement strand
TCATGCCTGATTCATCGGCGCAAAAGGCCCGCTGGCCAGTGGTGTTGGGGCCGATTGGGACTGCACTGATTCTGAATTTTGTTATCGGACCACCCGCAGCATCAGTCGCGCAGTCCTGGAGGCTGAACGCGTAGCCTGATCTTTGTCCTGTCGCCAATCCGGGATCAATCAATCCAGAGAGGTCAGACAAACTGCAGGTGAAGCCCGCCTCTGTATGCGTGTTCTGATAATTATCTTCCGCAGTGACGATGTACCGGACGGAGCCGACGGCTGATGCTTCGTTCGCGGCAATTTTCGCGCGCAACAGGTTCGGAATCGCAATCGCCGCAATAATCAGAATCAACGGAATGGCCAGGATGCCGAGGTATCCCATGACCAAGCCAGCGATCGCCAAGCCTTCACCTTTTATGCGCCCGCCGCTCTTTTTGATCTCGGAAAGAGAAATGTGCCCGAGAACGATGGCGACGATGAACAGAGGGAACACATTGATGATGCCGCAGACCAGACTGGCAATTGCCTTGCCGCTGGTTTGCGCCGGTCCAATAGGAGCGGCGGCATTGTATGAGGCTGGCAGAGCGGCGGATCCGGTCGGTGGAGGGACGGACAGCCCGCCGAGCTGGACCTGCGAAGTTGAGTATCCACAGTTGAAGCAGAAACGGCTGTTTTCGGCCAGGGTCGTGCCGCATTTAGGGCAGATCAAGAATGTTTCCTCCCTGCAGTAACTGTGAGCTCTTTAAGGTTGTGAGTTGCGAATTGCAGGCAACGTTACCCTGTACTGCGTCTCAGGTCAAGCAAGTCAAACGGCATGGAAGTTACAAAGATACTGCTTCCAATTGGCCGACGACTCTGAGAGGAGGTTCATGGTTTGCTAAGCCATCGCTCTTGAACACTCCGCTGGGGGCGCTTGCAACGCGCCGTTCTGTAAGAGATCACCACATTCGTCGCAGAGCCAACGCTTACGTGCAACGCAGATGTGAGAGCCATCATCTCAGTTCCGCTCACTTACATATGAAACTGCCAAATGTCTTGCCGGTATTGGCCCTGGGCTTACTGACATTTCTGTTTGCCTGCGGTGGTGGAAGCACATCTGACTCCGCGCCACCACCTCCGCCGCCCTCGACGCCCACCTTCACGGGCGTACTGATGCATCACAATGATCAAAGCACAACCGGCCAGAACACAAACGAGACGGTACTGACGCCCGCGAATGTCAACCAGACATTGTTTGGAAAGTTATTTTCTTATCCGCTGGATGGAGCAGCCTACGCGCAACCACTCTATATCTCGAATGTGCAAATTTTCGGCGGAACACACAATGTGGTGTATGTTGCCACCGAGCACGACAGCGTTTACGCCTTCGACGCAGACGGCGGAGCTACGACGCCATTTTGGTCAGTCAATTTTACAAATGCTTCTGCCGGAATTACGACTGTGCCGTACACAGATCTCGGAGGTGGTCTCGGTCCTATCGTCCCGGAAGTAGGGATTACCGGAACACCTGTGATTGGTCCGAAGAGCGGCACCCTCTTTGTGGTTGCGATGACGAAGGAAAACGGCAGTTACGTGCACAAGCTGCATGCTCTCGACATCACAAATGGTAAAGAAAGGTCCGGCAGTCCCGTGGTGATTCAAGCGTCCGTCGCCGGAACTGGGTCCGGAGGTAGTGGGGGACAAATTGCGTTTCAGTCGTTATATCAATTGCAGCGTGCCGGTTTGCTCCTGCTGAATGGAACTGTCTATATCGCGTTCGCGTCGTTCGACGATAAGGGGCCGTACCACGGATGGATCCTGGGCTATGACGCATCTTCGCTGAAGCAGGTCACTGTCTGGAATGATACGCCCAACGGACAGAAAGGCGGGATCTGGCTCTCAGGAGCGTCTCTTTCGGCTGATTCTGCCGGGAACATTTTCGCGATTGTCGGCAACGGCACCTTTGACGCGAACACTGGTGGTTTGGATTACGGCGATAGTTTCGTGAAACTCACGCCGCAAGGGAATTCGCTCACCGTGAGTGATTACTTCACGCCATTCGACCAGCAGAGTCTGGCTGCCAACGATGAGGATGTGGGATCGGCTGGATTCACGCTGCTGCCCGATCAGACGGGCCCGGTGGCTCATTTGGGTGTCAGCGCTGGAAAATCTGGCAAGATTTATTTACTCGACCGGGAAAATTTGGGGAAGTTTCAATTGGTAAGCGACAGCCAGATTGTGCAGTCCATTCCGACCGCCTTGGGCTCAGCGGCCAACGACAATGACTACAGCACCGCCGCATATTGGCAGGGAAACATCTATTTCATAGGTAACGGCGACGTTATCAAACAATTTCAGCTTTCGAATGGGCAGCTCTCGATGGGGCCTATTGCACAGGGTACCCACCAGTACGGATATCCGGGCGGCAACATGAGTGTGTCGTCGAATGGATCGAGCGGCGGAATCGTGTGGTCACTTGAGGCGGGTGGCATAAACATCCTGCACGCTTACGACGCGACGGATGTTTCGAAGGAGCTTTACAACAGCAATCAGGCGGGCGCTCGCGACAAATTTGGTGCGGCGATTCGATTCACGGTGCCGACCGTCATAAATGGCAAGGTGTATGTAGCAGGCAAAACAGAGTTAGCCATTTTTGGGCTGCTCTGAGTTTTCCTGGTTACTTTTGTCGGGTGGCTTTAACCCAAGTTCTTTCATCACCATCTGCAGGTCTTTCCACGTTTCTTTTTTCTGCCTCGGGTCGCGCAACAGAAACGCAGGGTGATATGTGACTGCAAGCTTAGTGCCGCGGAAGTCGTACCATTGTCCGCGCAGCTGCGACATGGGTGCATTGATGGCCAGCAGCGTCTTAGCCGCGACTGCGCCGAGCGCAACCATTGCCTTGGGTCCGATGACTTCGATCTGCCGCATGAGGAAAGGTGAGCAAGTGTCGCACTCATCGCGTTCCGGCGTACGGTTACCGGGTGGGCGGCACTTAATGATGTTGGCGATGTAGATTTCTTCGCGGCTCAGGCCCATGGCCTTGATCATGTTGTTGAGCAGTTGTCCCGCACGGCCTACGAATGGCTCGCCCTGTTCATCTTCATCTGCTCCGGGTGCTTCGCCGATAAACATCAACTCAGCTCGCGGATTACCAACGCCGAAAACGATCTGCTTGCGGCCCTGCTTGTGCAGGCGGCACCGAGTGCAATCGCCGATGTCTTCCCGAATAAGGCGGAGCCCGGAAGCAGGATCGGATGTTTCTACAAGTGTGGGGCGGGCGCCCTCGTCCGCCTTGCTCATCTCACGTGGCGCTAGCTTAGTCACTGAGTCAGGACCTGCCTCTCTGCGGTACAGCACGGCGAAGTTGCGGATCGAGTTGAGATGACATTGGAATCCATCTTAATTGCTACCCACTAAGTTGAAAGGGAATTTAGCAGCGCAGCATGGTGAAAGACAGAGGAAATCCGAAAACTTAACGATTGCCCATTATGACCGAGCGCGTTTTCTTCAGCTGGACGGCGCAATCGAGCACCCGCTGCGCCACTTCCCATTTGCTGGTTTCGGGAACGCTGATGGTTTCGTCGGCAGTAAGAATGGTGACGGCGTTTCTTTCCGAGTCGAAGCCGATGCCCTCGCGGGAGACATCGTTCGCGACGATCGCATCGAGCGATTTCGAAACCAGCTTCTTGCGTGCGTCCTCGATTATGCTCTGGGTTTCAGCCGCGAATCCGATCACAATTTGTGAATTCTTTCGCCTCGCTATTTCACCCAGAATGTCCGCGGTGGGTGACAGCTCCAGAGTCATCGGGCCAGTGCGCTTAACCTTTTGATCTGCAGGATTGATGATTGTGTAGTCGCCAACCGCAGCTGCTTTGATGACGATGGAGGCCTCTGGCAGGAATTTCAGGACGGCATCTCGCATTTGATCGGCTGATTCGACCTGTGTCACTTCCGCCACAGAAGGAGGCCGGAGTGCTGTCGGCCCAGTCACCAGCAAAACCCTTGCTCCGCGCCGAAACGCAGCTTCGGCAAGAGCATGTCCCATGCGCCCTGATGAGCGGTTGCTTAAGTAGCGAACCGGGTCAATTTTTTCGCGCGTAGGGCCAGCGGTGATCAGTACTGTCTCCCCTACCAAATCCTGTGCCGCGCCAAGAGCTTCGAGCGCTGCGGCGACGATAACTTGGTTTTCAGCGAGCCGTCCCGGCCCCGTCATTCCGCACGCGAGATATCCGCTACCCGGCTCCACAATCTTTACCCCGCGCTTGCGAAGGACCTCAAGATTCTGCTGCGTGGCCGGGTGGTCCCACATGTTGACGTTCATCGCCGGAGCGATGACTACCGGCGCGGTTGTCGCCAGATAAAGAGTGGTGAGGAAGTCATTCGCGATGCCTTGCGCAAATTTCGCGATCACGTCAGCAGTCGCGGGCGCGACCAGCAAGGCGTCAATGGATTGTGCGACGGCGATGTGTTCGATGGCGGAATCAATGTTTGGCTCTGCACCTGTGTCCGCCGCAAACATGCCGGTGATAACTTTTTCTCCGGAGAGAGCGGCAAAGGTCAGAGGACGAATAAAGTCTTCAGCGGACGCGGTCATTAACACCTGAACGCGGATGCCTCGGTCCTGAAGCAGGCGGACGATTTCCGCGGCTTTGTAAGCCGCGATTCCGCCACAGACTCCGAGTGCGATTTTCATTTGAATGTAGCGACGTTGCTCGCAACATCTTCTCCGGAGCTTAGAGAGCGTCAAGCGCCGTGAGAGAGACGTTAGCTAGCTACGTCTCTACGGGAACTTCAGCTTTCCCCGATGGCCTTATCGAGCATCTCGCCCGCCGCTTCTATAGCAGGGACGGGCACTTCGGGGATGACCCATTTCACTTTTCCTGCCTTGATTTCATCTTGTGCGATGCGGCAGGGCTTGCGCGAATGGGTATCAATGACTGGCGGCGCTCCACCCTGGAGTTGGCGGGCGCGCCGCGCTGCGACCAGGATGTATCGGTAATTGCTGTCGAAACCATCAATCAACTTCATTGTTTCTCCCCTGCATTACTGCCCGCTGGCAGCCGTGTCTCCGAAAGATTTCAAAATTGGCTGAATGCGTTCGCGAATCTGATCGAGGCGGCATTTCTCCGCTCGTGCGCTCAACTTCTCATCGGCCCGCTCGTTCCGCTTCAGGCGCTCCGAAAGCAAGATTGCCTCGAGAGTGCTCACTGAATCTTCCAGGCGGTCGTTCACCAAAATATAGTCGTATTTCCTGTAATTCTCAATCTCGCGTCCGGCCGCCTTCAGGCGTTTCTGGATCACCGGTTCAGAATCCTGGCTGCGTTCGCGCAGACGCCGCTCAAGCTCTGCGCGATTGGGAGGCATTATAAAGACACTCACCGCATCGGGAATTTTTGTTTTAACCTGTTCCGCTCCTTGCACGTCAATGTCGAGCAGCAGGTCGTTTCCGTTTTGTTCCGCGTGCCGAAGAAAGCGGCAAGCGGTGCCATAGTAATCGCTTTCGAAAACTTTGGCGTGCTCGAGGAACTCATTTTTCTGAATCATTCCCTCGAATTGTTCACGGGAGATAAAAAAGTATTCACAACCGTCTTTCTCGCGCCCGCGCGGTTGGCGGGTTGTATAGGAAATCGAGAATTCAAGATTCGGCAGAGTGCGCCGGACCACATTCACGAGCGTTGATTTGCCGGATCCCGAAGGCGCGGAGATGATGAAGACTGTGGTCATCCTTATTCGATATTTTGCACTTGCTCGCGCGCCTTCTCGATGTCCGACTTCATCGCCAGACCCGCTTCCGTAATTCGTACCGCATCTCCGGCCAGGCCAGATGTTTTTGAAAGCAGCGTATTGGCTTCGCGATTCATTTCTTGTAGCAAGAAGTCCAGCTTCTTGCCGACTTCGCCACCCGTGTTGAGGAGTCCCAGGAAGTGTTGCACATGATTTTCCAGGCGCACCAACTCCTCTTGAATGTCGCTACGATCGGCGAGCAGCGCGGCCTCCTGGACAATGCGGTCCTGGTCAACGCTGCTGGCAAGCCATTCCTGCAATCGCGATTTTAGCCGTTCGGAATAAGTTTTGAGTACGGTCTCACGATGCTTGCGTACCTCCGTGCACCCCGACTGCAAATGAGCCATGCGCTCCCGCAGTTCGCGATCCATAGCGCGACCTTCTTCCTCGCGCATCCGATTCAGGTTCAGAAGCGCCTCTTCAATTTTCGCCAGCACCGCCGACGTAAGATCGCCTTCAGGTGCCGCCGGACCGGAATCGAGGGCGCCGGGAAGACGCAGCACTGCGTTCAGATCGGGTTCGGCGGCGATGCCGGCTTCGATTGCAGCGGCACGAAATGCCTGCACATAAGCGGCAACCAGTTGTTTGTTGAGCGTGAGTGGCGCGCCTGCTGCCTGCTCGAACGACAGGTTCACATCAACATGCCCGCGTGCCAACTTTTCCTTCAGAACCTTGCGCAATGACACTTCCAGCACGTCGGTATTCGCCGGCAGCCGAAAGTGAAGATCGAGAAAGCGGTGATTAACGGACTTGACCGCGAGACTGAATGCCGCGCCGCCATCGAGCTGGCCTTTAACCTGAGCGAACCCGGTCATGGAACGAATCGGAGTCATTGCGCAGGCACTCCCACACGCGGGCTGTCCACTTCAATGAACTGAAGTTCATAGAGCCGCCGGTACGTCCCAAGCTTCTGCATCAGCTGTTCGTGAGTTCCGATGTCGGCAATGGTTCCATTCTCGATAACTGCAATTCTGTCCGCGCGGCGAACGGTAGATAGGCGATGAGCAATCACTACCACGGTACGTCCAGCCATTAAATTTTGCAGCGCCGACTGGACCAGGGCTTCAGATTCGCTATCGAGCGCGGAGGTCGCTTCGTCCAGAATCAGTATCGGCGCATTTTTCAGCAGCGCGCGTGCGATCGCGATTCGTTGGCGTTCGCCGCCTGAAAGCCGTACGCCTTTTTCCCCGATCACAGTCTCATATCCGTTCGGAAGCTCCATGATGAAATCGTGCGCCAGCGCCGCACGTGCCGCCGCCTCGACCTGTTTCTGCGGAATTCCGGGCTGGCCATAAGCAATGTTATTGCGCAGCGTGTCATTGAACAGCACCGTTTCCTGAGT
>QHZV01000226.1:0-7655 GCA_003224785.1 Acidobacteriota bacterium | reverse complement strand
CAACCAAACCAATGTTCCGCAGGACTTCGCGCTGCACGCCCTCCGAGTCATAGCAAAAGCTCACGTCCTCAAAAGTGATCTTTTTCGAGAACGGCGGCAGAACCGGAGCGCCTGGTTTGTCGCGAACTTCGTCCTGCACATCCATGAATTTGAAAATTTCCGAGGAAGCGCCTATCGCCTGCTGGAAGCTGTTATGGAACAGAGCAAATTTGCGGACCGGATCGTAGAGCTTGAATACGGCAACGATGAAAACGAAAAAGTCGCCGGTGGTCATCCATCCGTGGACAATCTGCTCGCGGCCAAGCAGCAGAAGCAACGCAATTGCAATGGCGCCGAAAATATCCATGAGCGGGGAACTGATCGCTGCGGCAGCAACCGATCGCAAGTTGGCTCGGAAAAGGCGTTGTGCTGCATTACGAAAGCGCGCGAATTCCCATCCTTCCATACTGAAGGCCTTCACGATGCGGTTGCCGGTGATAGTCTCGTGAAGAATGTTCTGGATATCCGCCAGCTTGTCCTGCCCACGACGCGTAGTACTGCGCACCCTCCGACCAATTCTCCAAGCCGACAAAATAATGAAGGGCACGAACAAGAGCAGCAGCCACGATAGTTCCCGGCCCTTAACAATTACGACAGCAATGGTGAAAACGAAGGTGAAGAACTGCTGCAAGAATTCCGCCAGGATGCTCGACATGGCAAACTGCACGCGCTCAATGTCGCTCACAATGGTCGAAACCAGAGTTCCGGTGGTGTGCTTTTGAAAGAATGCTGCCGAACGGCGCAGAACGGAATTGTAAAGCGAGTTGCGAAGGTCGGTGATCAGCCCATACCCGGCGTAGTTCACCAGGTAGGTGCCCGCGTAGTCAAAGATCCCCTTCAGAATGGTCGAAGCCACGAATGCAAACGCGACTACCGTCCAGGCGTTATGAAAATGCGAGGGAACAAAGCGCTGCAGATAAATCGTGCGATGAGTATGTGGGATCGTGAACAGCAAAATGTTTTCAGATCCAGAAGATGGGTTCAGAACGCGGTCAAGAATTGGCCCGACGAGCAGCACGCGAAATGCGTCCAGAAATCCTACCGATGCCAACAACAAAACCGATGGAATGAACTGCCACCAATAGGGCACCAGGAACCGAAGCAGCCGCGTCAGCTGGCGCATGCAGCGCTCCTGCCGGTTTCGTCCTCTGTCGTGTTTAGCGGAACCAGCCCGCAGAATGAGGGAGCCATCACGTGTAAACCATTCTACTTGACGGGGATTACCCAGAGTCGGCACACCGGAAACCCTGTATTCCGCACAGGAATTTACAGGCGCTCGCAATCCCGTTCCTTGTTCGCAGGCATCCTACGCATGATATGCGCCATTTTCGAAGCAGATTCTTACCCGCACTCGCAGTTTCTTTTTTCATGCTGCCACTCCTCTTCAGCACCTCACTAGCAGACCAGATTCCAGTCCGGCATCAGGAAGGAGTCAGCTTAGGATTTCTGGTCCTTCGTAATGAAGCTGGTGAACCCATCGCGTACGGCGATCTGCAGCAGGTAGCGGAAAAAGATCATGTCATGAGCGACATGAAATTTAAGTTCAACGACGGCTCGTACTATGAAGAGATCACCAAGTTCACTCAGCATGGAGTTTTTCGCTTGTTAAGCGATGAAGTTCTGCAGCGCGGTCCATCTTTCAAGCAGCAAATGAAATCGTGGATTGACGCGACTAGCGGCAACATTACAGTGCGCTCGACGGAGAAAGGCAAAGAAAAGGTTCTGATCAAGCACCTCGAGTTGCCGCCAGACGTGGCGAACGGAATGATAATGATACTCGCTAAGAACCTCGATCCCAGCGCACCGGTGACAAGCGTTTCCATGGTCGCGGTCTCAACCAGTCCGCGAGTGGTAAAGCTAAACTTCTCGCCACAGCCGCAGGGAATATTCCACGTCGGCCCCATTCCGTACAAGGCGCAGCGATACCAGGTCAAAATTGAAATTGGCGGAATCAAAGGCAAGATCGCGCCGTTGTTGGGAAAGCAGCCGGCTGACATTCATCTTTGGCTCATCAAGAGTGAAGCACCCACGTTCGTAAAGTATCAGGGACAATTGTTTGAGGGAGGACCGGTGTGGAACATGGAGCTGGCGGATCCGCAAGAGGGTTCGCCGCGGGACCAGAAGAAGTGAGCGTTGGTTGCCGCATCCATCAAGTTCACTTCGGGCTGTCGCGGTGCACGACCTTTACCCGATAACCTGCCTTCTTCAACCGTCGCGCAACATCTTCGGAAATCATGACTGACCGGTGCTGGCCCCCGGTGCAGCCGAATGCGATGGTCAAATAACTTTTCCCCTCATGGATGTAGTGCGGCAGAAGATAGATCAGCAGGTCGGAGATGCGCTGAATGAATTCCGTCGTCTGCGGAAAAGAGCGAATGTACTTCGCCACTTTGGGATGGCGTCCAGTAAGCGGACGAAATTCCGGCACAAAATGGGGATTAGGCAAGAAGCGGACGTCGAAGATCAGGTCAGCGTCGTCGGGCACGCCATGCTTGAACCCAAAGCTCACGCACGAAACCAGAATGTTGCGGCCCTTTTCGTTCTTTTGAAACAGCTCGAGTATATGCGAGCGCAACTCGTGAACATTGAATCTCGAAGTGTCAATGACCAGGTTGGCCATGGCGCGAATGTGCCGAAGATGACGGCGCTCCGCTGCGAGAGAAGCCTTAACCGGGGAGTGCGTTCCCAACGGGTGTGGACGGCGAGTCTCGCTATAGCGCCTCAACAAAACCGAATCGGAAGCTTCGAGGAAGATGACTTTCGTCGCGATCATCCGCCGGACTGATTTGACTATCGCCGGAAGCTCTTCGAGCTGACGCCCTTCCCGCACGTCTACCACCAGGGCGGTGCGCTCGATCTCTGCTGACTGGCCAGCAAGCTCCGCAAATCGCGGGATCAGGCCGACTGGCAGATTGTCTACGCAGTAGTAGCCGAGGTCTTCAAAAGCCTTCAGAACCGAGGCCTTTCCCGAGCCACTCATCCCCGTAATGATGACCAGTTCTCCGGCGGGGCGGCCATCATGCGGAACAGCTTTCTTATGGGCGAGCTTACGGGTGGCATCGGTGAGCTTTGTTTTAATCCGGCGAAGGGCCATGCTGAAAAGATGCTAGCAGCGATAGCTCCGAAACAGAATTAACCATGGAGAGACGGACGCAAGGGAAAGGCAAGACAGGCACTTGGCTTCAGGCTTCACGCTCTTTTGGCTTTGGACATTCGCTATAAGGCTGATTTGGGGCGGTGACTGGGCGGGCAACATTCTATTCGTCAATTGCGATTCGTGAAATCCGCGTGAATCCGCCGCGAAGCGTTGTGTTTGTTCGGAAGTTATTTAGAGCTCTGGGCTGAAATTCTGAAGCCTGAAGCCTCACGCCCGGCTCTTGCTCTTTCACGCGCACAAGTCTCGCCAGCCGGCGATTTCTTTCAGTCCCTCGCCGCGGTGCTCGAAAAGCCGTACCCTATGGCGAGAGTGTTCGAATTCATGTATGTCGGCCCATACCTCGGCCTGCCACCCTCGCTCATGGACGGCCGATTCCCCGCAACTCGCGCAGCGGGTGTGCAGTTTGAGTGGCGTAAGCGGCAATGAATGCTGCAACGAAAGCTCGATAAAAATGCAGCGGACTTCCTTGATATCGTCGTTTTCGCCAATCACGTGCTCATAGCGCAGGATGTAACCAAAGCCCAGCTTGCCAGCTTCGCGCTCGGCCTCGGCACGAGTGTGGAACGGCCCATATTCGGCCCGCAGTTGCTCGGTGGAGTCGCAGGCCATCCAAAACGTTTCCTTGTAGATCATTCAGCTTCGCCCCGGGAGAATTTCAGTTACTGCTGTCGTGTTTAGTATCGTTGCTAAAAATGGGAACGCGACTTCCCGCAACCATCATTGAGCAATTCGGGGGCCGCAGCCACTGCCGCTAATCCATTGCTTTCACTCGATCTTTGTCGCTCCATTGCGCGATTCTGCAAGCCTTTGCAACCGTTTTCCTCAGTTCCGGGAATTGTTCAGTGTGCATCCTAAAGTGCGGCGCACAGGGACAGTTACGGTCAAAATCGCATGACATTTCACTTACCATCATCGCCAGAGCAACGGTCGCCGATGGGGAAAGGCCGAGAGCCGAGAAAACTCCGAGTACGTATTTTTCGGGGCAGACGGCGGGGCATCCTAAGCGATGCGCCCAACCGCTGCGGCTGAGCTTGTGCTCTTGACGCTTGGCACCAATTCTGCCGCCCACCGAGCGCCGCCGTGTGAGGCCACGTAGAGCGCGAGTTCCAGTCGGCTCCAGACCCCCAACTTATCGAAAATGCCGCGTAACTGATTTTTCACCACCTGTTCGGTGCTGCCGAGAACAGCAGCAATTTCCGGATTGGTCTTGCCCTCCCAGACCATGGTGGCGACCTGAATTTCTCTTTGCCCGAGTTGATCACATGGCGACATGGCTCATTTGCTCCTTTTCAAAGATGGCGGTGGCTAGAATGACCCGTTTACGTCCTTGCTTGATTCCGGCGCGCAAGAACAGCGTGCGCAGGTGCTGTTTAACTGTGCGGGGGCTGATGTCGAGTTCCGACGCAATCTCCTTATTGCTGCAACCCTGCACCAATAACTTCAATACGTCATGGTCGCGGCGCGTGATTTTGACGTGATCTAAATTCAGCATGGTGTCCCTCCATTTGATCGCTGCTTTCGGCTTTCATGAAATACTTTTAAGCACTTCTTTCGCCAATTGTTCGTCCCCAAGGCCGCTCCCCAAGGTGTTGCGAAGGCACCGTGGGACGTGCACAAGGGAAAGCGTAAGGCGAAGCCAAAGCGACAGTCGTGGATAACGCACGGTTGTGCCACAATGAAACTCACCGTTCCAAGCTGGGCGGGAGAGAGAGCATGATCGGGAATCGGCCAGTGAGCACGCTTTTCAAATTGACTGTCTTATTAGTGTCAGGCCCTTGCGTCCTTGCGCAGGGTGCAAATCAAGTAACTGGTACCAGCCCCGGCGCACCCATAACGCTGACGCTGCAGGATGCGCTCACCCGCGCCAAAGCCAACGAGCCACAGTTTCATGCGGCGGTAACTGAATACGGAGTAGCACGAGAGCAGACCGTTCAGTCCCGTGCCGCCCTGCTGCCGAGCGTGAACTACGACGCCGGGTTCATATATACCGAGGCGAACGGGACCCGCAGCGGAACTGGGCGGTTCATCGCAAACAATGGCGTGCACGAATACGTCAGCGAGGGCAATGCGCATCAGGCGATTTCGCTGCAGGATGTCGCCGAATACCGAAAGGCGCGCGCTTTGGAAGCTGTCGCGAAAGCCAAATCGCAGATTGCTGCGCGTGGGCTGGTCGTTACCGTGGTCGGCGCATATTACGGGACCGTCGTGGCGCAGCGCAAATACTCGACCGCGCAACGTGCTGCCAGCGAGGCCGAACGTTTCTTCGACATCACGCAAAAACTCGAGCGCGGAGGCGAAGTTGCACACGCCGATACCATCAAGGCGCAACTGCAACTGCAGCAGCAGCAACGTGCGCTGCAGGATGCCCAACTCGAAATGGACCGCAGCCGGCTGGAACTGGCAGTGCTCGTTTTCCCGACTTTTAACGAGAACTTCACGACTGTAGATGATCTTGAAAACATCGAGCCGCTGCCTTCCTATCAGGAGGCAGAGAAGATCGCTGGAGATGCAAACCCGCAACTTGCGGTAGCTGTGGCCTCACTGAAAGCCGCCAACCAGGAAGTGGCGGTGGCGTGGAACAGCTTCTTGCCGTCGTTGAGCCTGGATTATTTTTACGGAATCGATGCGAACCAGTTCGCCGCAAATGGCTTCGATCCGTTGACTCGCCAAACTTTCCGCAACTTGGGTTACTCGGCGACAGCAACCTTGCAACTTCCAATCTGGAACTGGGGCGCAAGCCGGAGCAAAGTGAAAAGCGCCGCCCTGCAACGCGATCAGGCGAAAGTGGAGCTCAGCTTCGCGCAACGGAAGTTAGTCGCAGACTTGAAATTGCTTTACAGCGAAGCGCAGACCGCACGCTCGGAACTGGAGTCATTGCGGCAGTCCGCCGACTTGGCCGCCGAAAGTCAGCGCCTGACCACGCTACGGTACCAGGCCGGTGAGGCGACCGTGCTGGAAGTAGTGGATTCCGAGAACACTCTAACCACGGCGCAAAACGCGCTCGGAGATGGTCAGGTAAGATTTCGCGTGGCAATGGCGAACCTCCAGACCCTCACAGGAAGCTTCTGAGTGAGAAACCGGCCCGCATCCAATCAAGTCTCTTTCCAGCCGGCGTTCGGAACGCGTGGGGTGATGGTTTTGGGATTGGCGTTCACGCAGTTATTCATGCTCGCGTGTTCGGGCGGACCTAAAGAGGAAGCGCCCGTAGTGCCGGTGCAGCTTGTGCAGGTGCAGAAAGCGGCCTTACAGCAGAAGGTGGTCGCCGATGCTGTGCTATTTCCTATCGCCCAATCTGCCATCGTTCCCAAGATCAGCGCGCCCGTCGAGAAATTCCTGGTGAATCGCGGGAGCCACGTACGCGCCGGGCAATTGCTCGCCGTGCTAGACGTACGATCAGGCCCAGGCGCAGTATGCCACCACCACAACCGCGGACTTGCCGCAGGAAATTCAGAAGGCGCAACTCGAAGCACAGGCCGCCAAACAGCAACTCGATGCCCAACAAAAAGTATTTGATAGCCGCCAGGACCTGTTTAAGCAAGGCGCTCTGCCCCGCAAAGAGTTGGACCAAGCCGGCGTGGATCTGACCAACGCCCGCAATCAATATGAGATCGCGCAAAGGCATCTCGAGGCAGTCAATGCCGTTGGCAAACAACAAACTCTAAAATCCGCAAAAGGACAGCTCGAATCGGCGGAAGGGAAGTATGCAGGAGCTTCGGCACAGCTCGCGTATTCAGGAATAAAAAGCCCAATCAATGGCGTGGTTACTGATCGCCCGCTCTATCCCGGAGAAATGGCTGCTGCCGGAACGCCTTTGTTGACTGTGATGAACATCTCGACCGTCACAGCCCGCGCGCATATCCCACAGCAAAGCGCGGCGTTGCTGAAATCCGGAGATAAAGCCACCATCATTGTTCCTGGACTGGATCAGCCCATGACCGGCAAGGTCTCGCTGGTGAGTCCAGCGCTCGATACCAATAGCACGACGGTTGAAGTCTGGGTGCAGATCAAGAATCCCGGTGAAAAGTTGAAACCCGGGACCACGGTACAGGTTTCGATGGTGGCGCGCTCTCTGCCGGACGCTTTGGCTGTGCCGGCTGCCGCACTTTTAACGGCTCCGGATGGAGTCACCTCGGTGATGGTCGAGGGTGCCTGCCCCGACAGCAAAAATGCCAGCGATCGCTGCGCGCTGCAGAAGCAAGTGAAAACTGGCATTCGCGATGGCGACCAAGTGCAGATCGCTGAAGGCCTGCACGAGGGAGACAAAGTCGTCGCCTCCGGTGCGTATGGTCTGCCGGACAAGAGTAGGATTACGACCGCTGAGGCCAAACCAGAAGCGAAGAATGAGAAGGAGTAGCCGGTGAACCGACCGGAGTCCTCTTACTGGTTTGCGAGCTATTCGAAACCGCTGGTCTTTCTCATTCTCAGTCTTGCAGCTTTGGGCGGGTATCTTGCATTCAAC
>QHZV01000449.1:1066-3460 GCA_003224785.1 Acidobacteriota bacterium | reverse complement strand
TGTAATCAACAAATGTCACAAGGCCCCATTTCCTCATGAATCTCAATTCGACCTCCAATCTTCAGTCCCTCCCGGATGAAACTTTCCAGGGATTGAAGGGTCTGACCCTGACGCTGCAACTCGCTGCTGTTTTCTTGCTTGCCACTCTGGCTTATGGGGCTGACTCCAGCAAACCTCAAACCCATTGGGTCGGCTCGTGGGCCGCATCTCAGCAACTGGTCGAGCCATCGAATTCACTCGCACCTGCAGACATCCACGATGCCACGCTTCGCCAAATCGTCCATCTATCCATTGGCGGGAGCCAAATTCGGCTGCGACTTTCGAATCGTTTCGGCATGGCTGAACTGCATCTGACATCGGTGCACGTTGCCAGGCCTGTCGCCACCAACTCCGAGAAGATCATGCCGGGGATTGGCGCCGCAGTCACATTTTCCGGATCTCCGGACGTCACAATTCCACCCGCGGCCGACTACGTATCAGATCCGATTTCGTTACCAGTCGCCGCTCTTTCGGACTTAACGATCACGCTTCACACCGACACGCCGCCAGCCGAGCAGACCGGCCATCCGGGTTCACGCGCAACATCCTATTTCGTCCACGGAGATTTAGTCTCCGCCCTTGAACTCCCCAATGCGAAAACGGTTGAGCATTGGTATTTCATCGCCGGAGTTGATGTAGCCGCTCCCGCCGATGCCGCTTCGGTCGTAGTCCTTGGCGACTCCATCACCGACGGGCACGGCGTGACCACAAATGGCAATGACCGCTGGACGGATGTTCTGGCGTCCACGCTGTCACACGCGAAGGCAAATCTGTCCGTTCTCAATCAGGGCATCGGCGGAAATCATCTGCTAACCGACGGCTTGGGACCGAACGCCCTGTCGCGCTTCGATCATGATGTGATTGCGCAGCCCGGCGTACGATATCTGATCATCCTTGAGGGGATTAACGACATCGGCCTCCTCGCCCGCAAAGACCAGGTTTCACTCGCGGAGCACGAGACTCAAGTCCGGCGCATGATCGGTGCCTACGAGCAGTTCATCGCGCGCGCCCATACTCACGGTATGAAGGTAATCGGCGCCACCATGACGCCGTTCATGGGATCGGACTACTACCATCCAGGCCCGGTGAATGAAGCGGACCGCGAGGCCGTGAACACCTGGATCCGCACTCCGGGCCACTTCGATGCCATCATTGACTTCGACAAGATCGTGCGCGATCCGGCGCATCCTGACCGCTTTCTAGCCGTATTCGACGGCGGCGATCATCTTCATCCTTCGGTCGCCGGCTATGCGGCAATGGGTGAAGCCGTGCCCCTCTCGTTCTTCGTGCCAGGACTTGCTCGCCAAGCTGCAACATGCTTCAAGAGGGGAGACTTCGTATGCGAATTCCTTTTTCGGTGGTGGCGGCTTTCGCAATCAGCATGTGTCTGCTATTCGGAGCGACGCAGCCCTTGTTCGCGCAAGAAGAGGACGCCGCCAAGGTCCGCAACCTGGAAATGAAATGGACTGATTCCTACAAGCAACACAAAATTGACATCCTGGCTTCGCTCCTCGCTGAGGATTTCGTGATCACGGTCGAAGACGGCAACACCTACAGCAAGACCGGATACATTACGCATAGCGCCGACTCTACCGTTCAGGTGAAGGTTGCCGAACTCTCCGACTTGAAAGTCCACATGCACGGCAACGCCGCGGTCGTAACCGGCTCGTATCACGAGAAGGGAATATCGAATGGCAAACCCTACGAGTATCACGACCGGCTGACCGACGTGTGGATGAAAAAGGAAGGGAGCTGGCAGGTGATCGCGTCACACTACGCTGTGCCGGTGAAGTAGGTCGTTCGCCTCCGCATCAGGCCTCATTACCAGAACGCGACAATCAAGCGGTCCCTTTCCACTACAATTTTGCGATGCGGCGGCGGCCCACTCGCGAATTGCTAGACACCGATTCCGGCACGCCGTCAGAAGTCGCCGCTTCCCTAAAAGACCTGCGCTGGTTCAACCGCTGGTTTGGCGGCATTTCCACCGCGCACCGCCTGTTCGAGACCGCTGCTAACGGAGCCCCGAATTTATCCGTGCTCGAAGTCGCTGCGGGAGATGGCTTCATCCCAAGAACGTTGCAGAGACGGTTCCCTCAGCTCGACATAACGCTGCTGGATCGTGTCCCTTCCCATCTTCCAGCGAAAAACGCGACGCGAGCTGTGGCCGCCGATGCGCTGGCTCTGCCATTTCCAGATTCGTCTTTCGACATTGTTTCCAGCTCGTTGTTCGTACACCATCTTCAGCCGGAACAGGTCGTACTCTTTGCGCGGGAGTCCTTGCGCGTCTGCCGGGTCGCGATGCTGATACATGACCTGGTGCGGCATCCGCTCCATCTCGCTTTTGCCTATGCCGGA
>QHZV01000449.1:0-1050 GCA_003224785.1 Acidobacteriota bacterium | reverse complement strand
CACTGTGGCCGAGATGCGAAGTTTTCTCGAAAAGGGGGGAGCTGCCCTGGTTGACATCAAACACCAGTATTTTTTTCGCATGGGCGCGATCGCCTGGAAGGAACACCGCTCGTGACGCTTGACCTAATTGTGATCGGCGGCGGTCCAGCGGGTTGCGGGGCGAGCATTACCGCTGCCCGCAGCGGTGCGCGAGTGCTGCAGCTGGAGCGAGGCCGTTTCCCGCGTCACAAAGTCTGCGGCGAATTCGTTTCCGCAGAGTCGCTTGAGTTATTGAAACAACTTCTCGGGAGTGACCCAGTCGCTCTGGTAAGCGGTGCGCCGAGAATTTCCCACACTCGAATATTTGTGGACGGCACAGAACTCAGCGCTCAGGTCTCGCCGGCTGCGGCGAGCGTCACTCGGTTTGATCTTGATCAAGCGCTTTGGAATTCCGCAGTCCACAGCGGAGTTGACACCCGCGAGGATTCCATCGTGCAGTCCGTATCCGGAGAAGGCCCGTTTGTCGTAAACACTACACGAGAGACGTTTGAAGCTAAAGCAGTCGTCAACGCGACCGGACGTTGGTCAAACCTGACGAGTCCAGCGGTGCGTGCATACGTTTCCGGCGAGCGCTGGATTGGCATCAAGGCCCATTTTCGCGAAGTTTCGCCTTCGCAATCCGTGGACCTCTACTTTTTTGATGGCGGCTACTGCGGCGTGCAGCCCGTGACTTCCTCACAAAACGGAAGCGGTGCAATAGTTAACGCCTGCGCTATGGTGCGCGCCGAAGTTGCCACCACGCTGCAACAGGTCTTTGACGCGCACTCCGCGCTCCAGGAACGCAGTCGTCACTGGACACCGGTAATGGATCCAGTTACCACCTCGCCTCTTGTATTTCATCAACCGGAACTTGTGCAAAGTGGCATGCTGCAAGCCGGAGACTCCGCTACTTTCGTAGATCCCTTTATCGGGGACGGAATTTCGCTCGCGCTGCGCAGCGGCGCTCTCGCGGCCGAGTCTCTCGCAGGCTTCTTCAGCGGTAAATGTTCTCTGCAGCATGCGACATCCGAC
>QHZV01000225.1:6043-8243 GCA_003224785.1 Acidobacteriota bacterium | reverse complement strand
CAGAAACGAGAAGTAAATCTACTTATAGGTCACGTTCGAACGCGAGATGTAGTCGCGGTGCACAGTGAAATCCACTTGCGCCCCAAATACCGGGTTGATCAGCGGGTTCGTCTTTATGCTCTCGCGCAGCGCGGCGTTTGCCTTATCCAAACCGTCAGCATTTGCCGCGATATAAACCACTTCAAAGATATTGGGATCGTCAGTGTGGACCGCCTCAGTATCAATTTCGTACTCGTGGATCGTGCCATCTGCGAGCAGTTTCTCGAGGAATGGCACCAGCACTGCCTTGCTGAGTACTTCAACAGCATCGTCGGGTGCGTCGGGTTTTAACTTGTAGGTGGAAACGTGGGTGTACACGTTCTTGTACGTTCCCGGATGCCAGTTGTAATAGTGGCTCATGTAAATGTTGTCGAAGTGTTTCGTGGCCGAGGAAAGCACCGGAGTAGTACTGCTTCCTGTCTGGTAGAACTGCTCCAGTACATTGATTACTCCGGCCAACGACATTGCCGACCACCAGTCGTCGTGGGTGGTGCCATCGGCCGAGTGGACCAGGTTCACGTCATTTCCATAACCGATGATGGTTCCTGCGGCCACCGCCTTGTCGAGGACCTTGGCATCCGCGGCAGTGTTCTTTTCCATCTCTCCCCATTGCGCACGCGGAATTGCCCAGTTTCCGACGTACGAATACATTGCCGGTTTTTCTTTCACTTCTTGTGCGTGTGCCGAGCCAACTGCAACAGCTGTAATCGTCAGTGCGCACACTGCCGCACCGACTACCCCTAGTTTTTTACTCATTATTTTCTCCCAATACGCGAAGGTGCCCAGGATTCCATCTTGCTTCGTGAGCCCGGCAAGTGTACACCGGGACAGCACGATCTCACGCGGGCTAATGTTCCGAGTTCCTCCTGGGCTGACGCTTTTTCCTGTCTTCCATTACAATCGTTGGTTAACTCCCGCCTGCGTAGCTACTGACAGTTGCCTCTCGCGAATAAGGCTTCAATGAAGCTAATGGCTAGGAGCTAGCGGCTTTTCCGAATCAATGTCTCCAGTCCAATCCAACCCGCTGACTTTCCAGGAATTGATCCTGCGGCTGCAGACGTTTTGGGCCGAGCGTGGATGTGTGTTGCAGCAGCCCTATGATCTAGAAGTAGGCGCAGGCACCATGGCTCCGGAGACCTTTCTACGCGTGCTAGGGCCGAAGCCGTACAAGGTTGCTTATGTGCAGCCTTCGCGGCGGCCGGCCGATGGGCGATATGGCGAAAACCCGAATCGCCTCTACAAGCACATGCAGCTGCAGGTGATCCTGAAACCTCCGCCGGAAAATGTTCAGGAACTCTATTTGCAGTCGCTCGGTGCGATGGGAATTGACTTGCGCCAGCACGACATTAAGTTCGAGGAGGACAACTGGGAATCTCCAACGCTCGGCGCGTGGGGTATCGGCTGGCAGGTGATGCTCGATGGGCTGGAGATTACGCAATTCACGTACTTCCAGCAGTGCGGCGGCGTGGATCTGTTCCCGATTTCCGCCGAACTAACATACGGATTGGAGCGGATTGCCGCGTTTTTGCAGGATGCGGATTCGATTTACGACATCGTGTGGGCGCGTGATCCAGAAACCGGCCAGCAAACGAAGTATGGGGATGTGCGGCTTGCGGATGAGCTGCAGCTTTCCGTCTACAACTTCGAAATGGCCGATGTCGAGAAGGCGTGGAAACATTTTGAGCTGTGCGAGGCAGAATGCAAGGTATTGCTGGACCGCTATCGTGAGTTGGAGCATCCCGCGGTTGATCAAAAAGTTGATGAGGTTATCGCCAAGCTCGATCGAGAGCCCAGCTTCGGCGATAAGAAGCGATTCCCGCTGCTGGGCGCTTACGAGCTTTGTCTGAAGTGCTCTCATCTGTTCAACATTCTCGATGCTCGTGGCGCAATTTCTGTGACCGAGCGGGTCGGTGTGATTGCACGGGTGCGGGCACTGGCGGTGGGCGTCGCGAAGGCCTGGGTCGACCAGCAGAGTCAAGCTGAAGCGGTGCCTGAGGAGGAAGAACCTGCAGCCCTCAAAGTATCAGCCGCGAAGAAAGAAGCCGTGCCAGTCGCATGACTACAAAATCTTTGCCACAGAGGACACTGAGGTTCACGGAGGGCGCTCGAATTACTCCGTGATTCTCTGTGTCCTCTGTGGTTAAAATTTTCGCTCGTACAG
>QHZV01000225.1:0-5857 GCA_003224785.1 Acidobacteriota bacterium | reverse complement strand
AAGGACGGCCACCCCACGCCGGCAGCGCACGCCTTCGCTAAAAAAGCTGGCGTAGATGTCTCGAGACTCGAACGAGTGACAACTGCGAAAGGCGAATATCTCTCCGCGAAAGTCACCAAAAAAGGACGCGCGACTTCGGACATTCTGGCTGAGTTGCTGCCGAAAGAAATTGCTTCGATCTACTGGCCGAAAAACATGTTCTGGCGCAAGCCGAACGAGCGTTTTGTGCGTCCGGTGCGCTGGCTAATTGCGATGCTGGACGATCAGATTATCCCATTCGAGTTCGGCGGCATTCGCGCCGGCAATCAATCGCGTGGACATCGAATTTTGTCGACCGGATTAGTTCACATTCCGCGCGCAGGTGCCCCTTACGTGGAAGCCTTGCGCGCCGCTAAAGTGCTTTCGCGTTCCGAGCGCGAGCAGCAAATTCGCAAAGCGCTCGATGCCGCAACCCGCACCATTCCCGGCGCGCGCTGGCGCGATGACGCATCGCTGCTCGATACAGTCGTGAATCTCACCGAGTGGCCCTCGGCTATTCTGGGCAGCTTTGATCGCGAATTTCTGGAGCTTCCCGAAGAGGTGCTGGTCACGGTAATGCGAGATCATCAGAAATATTTCGCAATCGAGGACGCGAAAGGCAAACTGCTGCCGAATTTTCTCGCCGTGCTGAATACGGACGGCGATCCGCAGGGCCTGATTCGTCACGGCAACGAACGCGTGCTGCGCGCCCGCTTCAACGATGCTCGGTTCTTCTGGCGGACCGATCAGAAGCATCCGTTGCGCGACCGCGTGTCTTGGTTGAAGAACGTTACCTTCCAAAAAGATCTTGGCAGTTATTACGATAAAACGCTCCGCGTACAACGGCTATGTAGCTGGCTGACGGAAACCATTAAGCAGCGCGGAATCGCAGTCAGGCCGGGTGTCGTGCACAAAGCTGCGTGCCTCGCTAAGACCGATCTCACCACTGAATTGGTTAAAGAATTTACTGAGCTGCAGGGGATTGTCGGCGGACTGTATGCGAGCGTACAGAACCTCGATCGAGGCATGCCTGACGCAACGCGACAACTGATCGCACAAACGATTTACGACCACTACAAACCTCAGTCGGCGGAAGATTCTGCTCCACGCACGGTTGAGGGGGCGGTTCTTTCCATCTCGGATAAAGCCGAAACCATTACCGGCATGTTCGCGCTCGGTCTGCAGCCAACCGGATCGAAAGATCCATTTGCGCTAAGACGCCAGGCCAACGGCATCGTGAAAACCATCGCCGAGCACAAGCTGCCAGTTCTTGTTTCGGAACTAGCCCGGCTGGCGAGAGAATCCTACGCAGGCTCTGCAGCTGAAAAGAAGTTTGCGGCAGGAATAAATTATGCCGACGCAGTGCGAGTATTCTTCCGCGAGCGCATTGAATTTTATCTTCGCGATCAGCTCGGATATGCCTACGACGTAGTGAATGCCGTCCTTGCGGCGGGCGCAGATGACATTGTGGATGCGGTTGCGAGAGCTGCAGCAGTTTCAGAGGTCCGTGGTTCAGTGGACTTTGCTTCCATCTCGGTCGCGTTCAAGCGAATCAAGAACATACTTCACCAAGCGAGAGAGGCAAAAAAGGCCATCGCCTCAGCGCTTGATCCTAGCTTGTTTCATGAAGATGCGGAGAGAAATCTGGGAGCGCAGATCCCTGAAATCGCCCAATCAGTGGCGCATTTCGGGCAGGCACGTGAATATTTGCGTGCATTGACCGAAATTTCGCGGATCCGTCCCGCAGTCGACACGTTTTTCGATAAAGTAATGGTAATGGTGGAAGATGAGCGTTTACGCGCCAACCGGCTGGCGCTGCTGCAAACTCTGTTGAAAGAGTTTTCGACGATTGCCGATTTTTCCGAGATCGTTACAGAAGGCAGTAGCAGGTAAATGCAGTTATGTATTCCGAATGGCTTCAGCCATGAAGAACCTGCTTTTTCTTCCACAACTGCAGTTTCCTAACAGCTGAAGCTGTTCGGACTGACGTGCATTAAATTTGAATCAACAAACAAAGGAAAAAGCACTTATGGCGACAATGACGATTGCAGAAGCAGAAGCTCCATCGAAAAGCTCAGAGCCGAAAACTAAATTTGTGTACTCCTTCGGCGGCGGCAAGGCCGATGGCGATGGCAAGATGAAGGACGTTCTCGGCGGTAAGGGTGCGGGTCTTGCTGAGATGACCAACGCGGGCCTGCCCGTGCCTCCGGGATTCACCATTCAGACTGAAGCTTGTCGCGAGTACATGCGGATGGGGCGCGTCTCGAACACCGTGGACCGAGAGATGGATGTCGCGCTGCGCCAGCTCGAAGAGCTGCAAGGCCAGAAGCTCGGCAAGGGCGAAAACCCGCTGCTCGTCAGCGTGCGTTCGGGCGCAAAGTTTTCCATGCCCGGCATGATGGACACCATTCTCAACCTTGGTCTCAACGATCAGAGTGTGGAATCTCTGGCGAAGCTGAGCAACAATCCGAGGTTTGCTTACGATTCGTATCGCCGTCTGATTCAGATGTTCGGAAGTGTGGTGCTCGATATCGAGAAGCATGCGTTCGAAGAAGTGTTCGACGGCAAGAAAAAAGAAAAGAAGGCCAAGCTCGATACCGAGCTCGACGCTAAGGCACTGAAGGAAGTCATCTCTGAATACAAGAAAGTCGTCAAGAAGCACACGAAGCACGATTTTCCGCAGGACGCGCACGAGCAGTTGGTAATGGCGCGGGACGCAGTGTTCCGCTCCTGGCAAAATGATCGCGCCAAGCATTATCGCCGCATCAACAACATTGATGACATGCTTGGCACTGCGGTCAACGTGCAGGCGATGGTATTCGGCAATCTCGGCGAGACCAGCGGCACGGGCGTTGGTTTCACTCGCAACCCTGCCATCGGCACGAAAGAGTTCTACGGCGAATTTCTGATGAACGCACAGGGGGAGGATGTCGTCTCCGGTGTTCGCACCCCGGTGCATATTTCCGAGCTTGAAAGAGTCATGCCCGACGTTTACCGGCAACTGCATGAAATCACCACGCGGCTTGAGCATCACTATCGCGACATGCAGGACTTCGAATTCACTATTCAGGATCGCAAACTCTACATGCTGCAAACCCGCAACGGCAAGCGCACGGGCATTGCCGCTGTGAGAGTTGCGTTGCAGATGGTGGACGAAGGCTTGATAACCAAAGAAGAGGCGATCTTCCGTGTGGAGCCGAATCAGCTTTACGATTTTCTGGTTCCGCGGCTTGATGAAAAGAAAGCCAAGGTCGAAGTGCTGGCCACGGGACTTCCAGCATCGCCGGGAGCAGCTGTCGGACAGATTGTTTTCACTGCGGATGAGGCCGTCGAGAAAGCCGGGCATGGCGCGAAGAAAAGTCCCGTGATCCTGGTACGCGCTGAAACTACCCCCGAAGACATTCACGGCATGGAAGTCGCCGCCGGAATTCTCACGTCGCGCGGTGGAATGACCAGTCACGCTGCGGTCGTGACACGCGGCATGGGTAAATGCTGCGTGGCCGGAGCAGGCGACATTCACGTGGACGAAAAGAAGCGCGAGATGCACGTGAAGGGTCAGGTATTCAAACAAGGCGATTGGATTTCGCTCGATGGCACGACAGGCCGCGTGATCAAGGGCAAGCTGGATGCGATTCCGCCGAAGGCGGACGATCCCGAACTGCTGAAGCTGATGGGCTGGGCCGAGCCGTTCCGCACCATGAAAGTGCGTGCCAATGCCGACATTCCACGCGATGCGATTCAGGCACGCGCATTTGGAGCGGAAGGAATCGGCCTGTGCCGCACTGAACACATGTTCTTCGCCGAGGATCGTTTGCCGCACGTGCGCACGATGATTCTCGCGACCACTGAAAAAGACCGCCGCGCTGCGCTCAAGAAGCTGCTCCCGATGCAGCGCTCTGATTTTGCCGGCGTGTTCAAGGCCATGGATGGATTTCCAGTCACAATTCGGCTGCTCGATCCGCCGCTGCACGAGTTCTTGCCACGCCGCGAAGACTTGATGGTCGAAATCGCGGTGCTCGAAGCCACCAAGCCAAAATCACCGAAGCTGAAGGAATTGCACAAGCTGCTGCGACGCGTGGAAGACTTGCACGAGTTTAATCCCATGCTCGGGCATCGCGGATGTCGCCTGGGAATTACCTATCCCGAAATTACGGAGATGCAGGCCCGTGCCATTTTCGAGGCGGCTGTCGCTGTGGCGAAAGCTGGTGTGAAGGTCTATCCCGAGGTCATGATTCCTCTGACGGCGACTGTGAAGGAAATGGCCAATCAGGCCGAAATCGTGAACCGGGTTGCAGGCGAAGTTTTCAAAGAGAAGGAAGTGAAAGTCGAATACCTCGTTGGCACCATGATCGAGCTTCCGCGCGCAGCCTTGGTCGCAGACGAGATCGCCAAAGAAGCGCAGTTCTTTTCGTTTGGAACCAACGACCTTACGCAAACCACGTTCGGCTTCTCGCGCGACGACGTAAACAAAGTTTTGCCGACGTATATCGCGGAAGGAATTCTGAAGCAAGACCCATTCGCAGTGCTCGATCGCGAAGGTGTGGGCCAACTCGTCAAGATGGCCACTGAGCGCGGCCGCAAAACCCGCCCGAACCTGAAAGTCGGTATCTGCGGCGAGCACGGCGGAGAACCATCATCCGTCGAGTTCTGCTATCAGACTGGATTGAACTACGTTTCCTGCTCTCCATTCCGCGTACTGACTGCGCGGCTCGCGGCAGCACAAGCGGCTGCTAGCGACAAGCTGAAAGTCGAGGGCGGAAGGACCAAGTAATAACCCGAAAATCCCCACCTTTAGAAACGCGCCAGGGTGGGGGGCGCTACTGCAGCATCATAGAGCCGTAGCGTGAGCTCGGTGATCCTTAATCTCCGATAGACGGATTTTTCTTTCTATCGAAGTTGAGACGAAGACATCAACCACAACTAGTCTTATCCGAAGACGAACGTTCCGCGCTGTCCCCACCGCGTTCTTCGGGAAGGGTGAAGGCTATTTGCAAATTTGCTGCCCGATGCGGCAACCCATCCATTCTGCGAAGCAACTAAATTATTAGTTACTTTTTCTTGATAGGCACGTCTAAAAAGTAGAGGCACAAGAATTGCCGCCCAAGCAATCTCCAACTTTGACCGAAGCTGAGCTGCGGATCATGAATGTGCTGTGGCCGCGGGGGGCTGGCACAGTGCAGCAAGTCCTTGAGGCTCTGCAAGATAAGACGGAGCTTGCGTACAACTCAGTGCTCACCACCATTCGCGTTCTCGAAAAGAAGGGATACGTGAAGCATGTAAAAGATGGCCGGGCGCACGTCTATGTGCCGGTTATTGAACGCCAGGAAGCCTCGCGATCGGAGATCCGGCATCTGGTGAACAGATTTTTTAAGGATTCTCACGAGCAGCTGGTTTTGAACATTCTTGAGGACCGTGGACTCGATCCTGAAGAGCTGAAGCGATTACGAAAAATGTTGGAGCTCGGCGGGGAACAATGATGTTGTCACAGGGAATTAGCGAACTGATTGCCGAGCGGGCATTGAACTCGATTCCGGTTGGATTGGCAATTGTGTTTCTCGCAGGGCTCGGATTGAAAGCCTTCAGCCGACAAGGATCGCGGGTTCGATTCGCTGTTTGGTTCCTGGCATTACTCGGAGTCGTGGCTGTCCCATTTGTGCCTTCGATTAAGACGGAGCCTGAATCTGCGGCCGCGTTGCATGCAGGAATCACCATGTCCGGGATGTGGGCGGAAATGATCTTGGGAGTTTGGATCGCCGTTGTGAGCTTGGCCTCAGTGCGCCTACTATACGGGATCGGCAAGCTGTCGGCCATCAAGCGCAAGGCGAAATACATTGGCTTG
>QHZV01000447.1 GCA_003224785.1 Acidobacteriota bacterium | reverse complement strand
CCGATGCTTGGAGTTTTTCTGACCTTTCATTACAAGGGCAATGACAAATTCGACGTCCAGCAGAACCGGATGTACTTGGAGTACACAAAGCATTTTCAGGTGGTGAAGGGATCTCTCGATCCGGATGGCATGCTCAAGCAGTTGCAGCAAAACGTGGATGACCTCACCGATGAAGTCGAGCGTCACGATGTGAAGAAGCATCCGGAATTGAAGGGCCAAAAAGAGACCGAACTACAGGTCCGGCTGAAAGACTATACCGAGATGATGGATTTCATCAGCACGCGCGGACTCAAGCCGGTGACTCTGGATAGCTCAAATTCATCAGCTTCCGGATGGGTATTTTTCAGCATAAAAGACAAATGGATTGGTCCCTGGCGGAAGCCCGAAGAGTTCGTCCTGCGCTTCCCAGCGGAAAACAGCATTGTCGAGTTCCCTTTCAGTTTGCCGCCCAAGGGGGCGAAAGTGGAATTTAGGAAGCGTCCGGGGGAGTGAGGCAGCGGCCAGGGTGAGTAAGCTCGCCGGGACAGCCCCTTCGACTTCGCTCCGAGCAGGCTAAGGGCGGCTGTCCCCACATTCTCCGATTCTCGAGTCAGATTTGACCCGTCACTTCAATGCAGATCTATGTGGATGGAACGCTGAAGCAAACGGTTAAAGCCTCCACCATAGACACGTTTGTGGCGATGCCCACCGGTTATCACACGCTTACCGTTAAAGGATGGGATTCAGCCGGTGCATTCAAGACTGCCGTCCCGGTTGCCATGCAGCCGCCCTGTGCATTGAATCCGGCAAACCAGACTGTAACCATTTGCTCATTAGTCGCGGGATCAATCGTGAGTCAGCCATTTCACGTTGTCGCGGCCGCCACTGATTCGAATCCCGTGAAGTCAATGACACTGTTTCTTGACGGTGTCGGGCATGGCGGCATTTCGAATTCTGCGATTCTCGACCTTTACGTGAGTAATCTCGCCGTAGGCGCACACACCGTGTCTGTTCAGGCGCAGGACAGCACTGGATTGGTTTTCAAACAGAAATTCAACATTACCGTCACCTCGGCCGCCAATGGTCTCTCGAACCTGAAACACATCATCTTCTTTGTTCAGGAGAATCGCTCGTTCAACGATTACTTCGGCATGCTCGGGCAGTACCGGGCATCATTAAATTTGCCTAACGACATTGACGGAATTGATCCCAATGCCGCCCTGCCCAACACGCAAGGACAACTGGTTCATCCATATCATTACGCGACTGTGTGCACTGAGAACCTGAGTCCATCGTGGAATGAAAGCCATAACGATGTGGACGGCGGGAAGATGGACCAGTTCCTCCGGCTTATTACGATGCTGGGGCCCGGTTCGCCACCAGCGACCGATTCTTCTCGCCTTTGTTGGCTAACACCATTCCCAACCGCATGTATCTGTTCACCGCCACTTCTTTCGGAAATACGACTCCGGTATCGCCACCTCCAGGCGGCTTCACCCAGCGGACAATTTTCGAGCAACTAGACAGGGCGGGCGTCAGCTGGCGCTACTACTACCGCGCCAAGCCAACCTCAGCGTTCCTCGCTAACTTCTCAATCTATAAGACGGATGCTGCGAAGGTGGTGCCGCTCGGAAATGACACAGCCAACCTTAACGCGGCTAATTGGCAAAAGGACATCCAGGATGAAGCCCATCTGCCCCAGGTCATCTTTATTGAGCGCGGCGGAACCGTCGGGCTGGATGAGCACCCAGACGCGAATATTCAGAAGGGCGCGTCAGACGCCGTCAACAACATCATCAATCCATTCATGAAAAGCGCTTCATGGTTTGATTCAGCTTTCATTTTGACCTACGACGAAGGCGGTGGTTTGTACGACCACGTATTGCCTGCGCGTGAAATTAAACCTGACACAATGGCACCACAACTGAAAGCGGGGGCGGTTTTCGGCGACTTCAACCAGAGCGGTTTTCGCGTACCACTACTTGTGATTTCGCCATGGACCAGGCCCAGCTTCGTCTCGCACACCACCCGTGATTCCACATCTATCTTGCGCCTGATAGAAGACACCTTCAAGGTCCCGTCGTTAACTATGCGTGACGCCAACGCTGACAACATGAT
>QHZV01000224.1 GCA_003224785.1 Acidobacteriota bacterium | reverse complement strand
GCATCTCCGTGGACTGAAGCTTCGTATCCGGTGAGAGAAATCTTGCCGCGCGTCTGCAACGGGCTGGGCCGGCCAACTGCCGCATTCACAGGACCGAACTGGATGACAGGGCCATTTTCGGCGCCACCAGTTTGTGGATCAGGCGCTATGGCGAACGGAACACGATCGAGCCGCAGCGGCGCGGAAGAATCTCCGCGGCTCACAGCCAGATCTAGTAGTTCTCCATCACCACTCCATCGCGCGCGAGTGCTGGAACCTGCGCGGCTCATCTCAATTGTGGTGTTGATAACTCCATCCACATCCAAGTCCTGGGAAACCCCCGAAGCAGTGTGGCGCAGCAAAGCAATCACAGATTGCGGCGGTATCTTGTTCGCCGACAGGGTGAAACGATACGAAGTAAGCGGCAGGCCGCTCGATTCGCCCTTCAATTCCAGGGACCCATCACCAGCACTCGAAGTGCAATCTACTTCCGAAAGCGAATTCGCTGCGAATTCGTAGTCGGCAACGCAATGTGCAGTGAGGCGCAAGTCGTCGTCGTTAAAGACATCGTAGCGGCCCACATGATCGACGGAGGTATCGGCAACCAGCTTCAAGTTCCGCGTGCCCGACAGTGTGCCTGAGATCAGAACACCGCCACGCCATCCTTTATCAGTGCCAGAAATGAGTTTCGAGACCTGGCCTGCCTGGGCCTGCTTCCATTCGAACGCAACATCAATTAGAGGTTCGCCGGGCGCGTTCGTTCGTCGCCAGAAACCAGTGACGTTCACAATGCCCGTGTCGGTCAGATTCGCGTCAGTGCGGATCGGCTGCGCCTTCAGGCGCATACCCCAAACGTCTTCCGACTGCTGCCAAAATGCGAACTGCGCGTCGGTAAAGGCGAAATGAGTTTTCTCGGCTCCGATCTTGAAATTAATTCGCGCGTGTGAGGCCTCGATATACGGAAATCCCGGCCGGGACTCGTGATGCGAGGACGATGTCGGCGCAGTGGAAATTTGCGTGGTGCGCTGCAGCAACTCCTGGAGGTCCCATTTGCCTTGCGAATCGCGAGTCAGGTTTAAACTCGCATTATTGAGAGCGAGATTCGAAACCTCAAACTTTCCGCGAAGAAGCGATAGAAATCTCAGCGACGCGGTTACATCTTCGGCGCGCAATAAAGGCTCGGATCCGAACTCAGCATCGTCATAGATAACGAAATCTTCCAACTCGAAGCCCAGGTGAGGCAAGAATCGAACATGTAGAGCGCCAATTTGAACTCGCTTTCCAACTGCCAAACTGATCGACTGCGAGACGCGCCAGCGAACACGCTCCGCTTGCGGCCGCACCACCAGCAGCGCAATAAGAAGCACGCAGATTGCTGCCAGGCCGCGCTGGTAAGCCGACTTGGATAAGAACTCTCTCACTTTACGGCCTTTAGCGTGCGCTTCCAGCGAGTGTCGTCGAAGAAATGAATGATCACGTGCCCGAGGAAAGCGAGTCTCTGTCCGAAACCTTTTTGCTGATATTGGTCCTCAGGAGTATCGAATGACCAATAAATGAACATGGGGCGGCCGATCACGTTCTCTCGCGGAATGAATCCCCAATAACGGCTATCAAGGCTGACGTCGCGGTTGTCGCCCATGCCAAAATAACTGTCAGGCGGGACGACAATATCACCATTCTCAATGTGATCTGGCATCGTCAGCTTCCATTCATCGATCACATTAGATTGGTCGCCAGCGGACACTGCCGGAAAATTATCGCGGTATGGGTCGTAAGAATTGAATCCGGCTTGGTCGCTGTGGTTCACATAGGTCTCATTCAGCTTCTCGCCATTACGATAGACCACCCCGTCGCGCAGATGAATGCGGTCGCCAGGCAATCCGATAATGCGCTTGACGATGTAAAGCTCCGGCGTGCGCGGATCAACGGAAAGAAAAACGACGATGTCGCCATGATGGATCTGGCTATACGGAACCAGCGGGCCCACCCAACTTGTGCGCGGGGAGAACTGCACGCGGTTCACGAAAACGTGGTCTCCGATGAGAAGCGTTTTCACCATGGAGGCCGATGGAATTTCAAATGCCTGCAGAATGAACGTAATAATGAACAGGCCAGTTACTAGAACTCCTGCCAGGGAGGCCAGGAATTCAACCGTGCTCTCCTTAGGTTTTTCGTCCTGCATGTCTTTCTTGGCCACGCGGTCTTCCTCGTTTGGTAGTCTCGCCGTCAATTTACCAGGCGGAGTGTGCGGTCCCAGCGCGTGATCTGCATCAGGTGTCCCATCGCATACATGAATCGGGTAAGTTTATCATTCGTAGCGTCGTCGCCGTCTTCTTGCTTGCGCATGGACCAATAGATAAGGAGTGGTCTGCCCACGATATTTTGCTGCGGAACGAAGCCCCAATAGCGGCTGTCGGAACTGTCGTCGCGGTTGTCTCCCATCACAAAGTAGTTACCTTCGGGAACGATGAGTTGATTGTCCTCGACCATCTTTTTCATCTCCTGCCACCAGGCGCCGCTCAGGCCGGCCGGGAGAAAGTCCAAACGAGGGAACTCATCTCGAAAGGCGTCATGTTGGCGGAAATAATGCACGTATCCTTCCGTCAATGGCGCGCTATTGATATAGACCTGCCGATTGATAAGCCGGATATGGTCTCCGGGGACGCCTATGACTCGCTTCACAAAGTGCAGTCGCGGATCGAGAGGATAGTGAAACACGACGATGTCGCCGCGCTTCACCTTGCTATAGGGCAGCGCCCGGCCGAAAAAATCGTCGGCGCCGAAGTGCAGCTTGTCCACCAAAAGGTAATCGCCAGTGAGAAGCGTATTCTCCATGGACTCTGAAGGAATTTGAAATGCCTGCACGATGAAAGTAACAATGAAAATGGCGATGACAACAATGCCCATCAGCCACTGCAGCGATTCAGGCCAGCCCGATGTGCGCGCGTGCTCAACTGCTTCGGGACTCACTGCGTATCTCCATTTTCTTTTGCGGCCAGATATTCCAGAACCTGGCGTGCGGCATCCTGCTCAGCGTTTTTCTTAGTCGAACCTTCTGCTTTTCCAACGAATTCGATCTGTCCATCTCCCGCAAGCAGTCGGGCTTCAATCGTGAATGTCTTCTGGTGCTCCGGTCCTACTTCCTTCACCATGAGATACGCGGGCTGGGGACGGCTGGCCGCTTGCAGCTTTTCCTGCAATGCCGACTTGAAGTCGGTCACTTTGGAGGCCCTGCCGCTGGAAATAAATGCTTCCAGTTCCGGCAACAAAACATGCTGCAGGATCAGGGAACGCGCGGTCTCAAAACCTGCATCGAGATAAATCGCGCCCAGCACCGCTTCCAGAGCGTCCACCAGCAAGGCGGACTTGCTCCGCCCCCCACTCTTTTCTTCTCCCCGGCCTAAGCGGAGATACCTTCCAAGCTCCAGCCGTTCGGCCACATTAATAAGATGATTCTTGCTGACCAGATGTGCGCGCAATTTTGAAAGCTGGCCTTCGCTGAACTGCGGAAAGCGCTTGAACAACTCTTCGGTTGCTACCAGTCCCAATACCGCATCTCCCAAAAATTCGAGCTGTTCGTTATCTTTGGCGCGTTCAGTTGCATCTGGCCGGGCCGCTTCCGCCTCGCGCGCTTGCGAACTATGAGTAAGGGCCTGCTGCAGCAAGCCGGAAGAAGTAAACACGTGTCCGAGAGTCTTTTCCAGGCTCACCACCTCTCGTGCGTGTGTTGTTATGATGGGACTCATGGAGTACTTAATGGTTTGACGAGTTCGAGGTTTGAGGCGAGGAGCCTGGGGCCGGGCTTCCGCCTGTCATGGTAACCAGCCTATCGCGCTCATTGCGGGCCATCTTGCCCACGTCAGTGCTTTCCTGCGTTAGCTCAACCGCCCGGTTCGCGTGCTGCAATGCGTCAGCATATTTTTTCTGCTGATCGAGTGCGAGCGCCAGGCGCAGGACCACGACAGGATCGGGATTGGCTGAGTCGGCGTCAATCGCTTTGCGCAAATTACTCTCGGCGTCTGCGTACTGTTCCTGCTTGTATTGAAGAGTTCCCACGATCGCGAACGCGCTTGAGCGCAACGTCTTCTTGTACGCTTCCACCCGCTCGTTCGGGGTGCCGCTCGGGACGGCCAAATCCGTATCAATGGTTTCGAGCGCATGCTGCGCATAATCAATCGCGCGTTTCGCCCGCTTGTCTTTGTCGAGGTCGGTGGGCGATGTCTGCTCCTGCAAAACTTCGGCGACGCTGATCAGCGCCTCAGGATCGTCCTTGTCTAAATCGAGGACTTTCAGCCCAACATCCATCAGCTTCTGTGGGTTTCCCGCGTTTTGATACGCGTTCATTGCCGAGCGGTAGAGCAGTACCCGCACCGCGCTGTCTGGAAATTTGGCCGCAAAGTCATCGGCCGCTTTCTCCATGGCTTGGGCGTTCTGCGCGTTAGCAATCGCGGCCTGATAAGCCTGATACTCGGCTGGAGTCTTGGTCTGGATCGGGCCCCGCCCGGCGCCTTGGGACGTTCCAGTTGGCTGGCTTGGCTGGCCTGATGTTTGTCCGCCAGCTGAGCCGATCCCAGTCAGAGCCAGAGCAATTGCTAACGTTAATAGTGCGGTTTGTCTCATGGTCTGCATTTTTCCGAGAGCCCTTCGATCGCAAACTATTGCTTTTGATCTTCCTGAGCAGGCTGGTCTTGTTGCGCGCGTGTGGGTGGAGCGTAAGGTTTTTGCAACCCCTCCTCCGCCGCTGCTTTCGCTTCGGGAAGGGAATCACTCGCGCTCACCGCCGCCTTATACTGTTGAACCGCCGCCGCTCGCCTTGTTGCATCGTCTTCATCATTCTGCAAATCTAAAATTCTGCCCAGATAAATATGCGACCAGGCGACGACCTTTGGTTCGCTGGTCGCCTTGAGTGCCTGCTCAAAATAATCCTGGGCTCTGTGCATGGCTCTGAGCGCTCTCGGCTCATTTGGATCAGCGGGCTGCGTGTCCTCCATTTTTCCCCGCAGGGCGATTTGGGCCAGGATGAATAGCGCCCTGCCGGGATCCTCGCTCTTCTCAGCAAGAGCTTGCTTCGCCAGCTTCTCTGCGGTTTGGGCGTCGCCTGCCGACAAGCGTTCCTCTGCCGTAACCAGCAGCTTGCCCTCTTTAGGGCGCGAGAGATGAAGCAGTTCCGGTTCGGCGGAAGCCGCAAACTGAATCTGCCCTGCCCGTTTCTGTTCTGCTCGCGCGTCAATTCCTGCAATCATTGCCGGCAAAGCTGCTCTGAAGCCGACGCTGTCTTTTTCAAATTGCAGCAGGCGTTGGTAGAAATAACGCGTCAGGATGAAGCCCTCTTGCTCCGAGTCGTGGACGGAGCGGTCTTGCTCTGATTGCGGCGCCTTAGCTCCAGCGAGTGTGCGCGCTTCCACTGCCCTTATCAAACACTCGGTGACCAGCAAGGAAGGATCTTCTTTAAAACTCTCATCCATTGGCGCAAGTCGCAGTGAGTCCATCAACGGATCAAGCGGCTTCAAGTTGACAGCAAACCTTCCCACCATCGGATCCAGCAAAAAATGCAAAAATGCGTGGCGCACCAACTCCATTTTCAAACCTGATCCCGGCGCGGGCGTGATCACAACGGAGTAGTCATTGCCATAGCTCCGCGCGTTCGTTTCCGAAGGCGCGCCCATCGCCTCCATATACACGGTGAACGTCCGCCCCTGGTAGTTGGCCGAGGGCAAGCGCAGATATAGCTCCGTGCCCGAAATCATGCGGGACAGTGGTTCTCGATACTGTCCATTGAACGCGGCATAGGCTGCGGCATGTTGCTCCCAAAGTGCGTGAACTCCAGCCGCCGCGTAGAACTTCGTCAGCAATGGAACGAAGCCTAAAACGCCGCTTGCGTCAGGAGGCAAGTCAGCTTCTTTGACTTTGGGCGTCAACGCAGGCGGCGGGTTCAGATACAGCGCCAGCGATATATAAGACGAGAGCGTACGAGCGTCCGTGCCTTGCTGATGATCGTGATAGAACGCGCAAAGCGAATCCGAAGCCGCTTTGGCCTGTTCGGAAGACTCAAGATTGGCGCCGACCTCTCGCCGAACAGCCATTCGCAGCGGATCGGCAGACGTGAGTCCGGCATCATACCCACAATTGTTGATCGCGGTGAGGACCGCGAAAATAGTCTCGCTGTTTTCGAGTTGTACGCCGCCGCCTTGGGCGAGTGCCAGCGCGC
>QHZV01000223.1 GCA_003224785.1 Acidobacteriota bacterium | reverse complement strand
GCGGGAAGCGGCTGATTTCAATTCCAGGCATCACGGCATTGCTGCGTGGCGTATTCTGCTGGACGAAGAGCACCTGCACCAGGGGACTGTGGCTAAGATTGCGCTCTGGACGCAGTTCCTCAACCAGCTTGTCGAATGGGAGATCCTGGTGCGCGTAGGCGCCGATGGCGACTTCGCGCTCGCGTGCCAGCAGTTCCTCAAAGGATGGATTCCCCGAAAGATCGGTGCGTACGACGAGCAGGTTCACGAAGAAACCAATCAATGGTTCGGTCTGAACGTTGGTTCGATTGGCCATATCAGTTCCGAGCACGATGTCATGTTGGCCGGTCAGGAAATGAAGCAAGCCCTTGAACCCCGCCAGCATCGTCATAAATGAGGTGACGCCCTGCCGCTTGCTGAGAGTGCGAATTCCTTCGGTCAGCGTTTTCGAAATTGTGGTTTCGTAGGTCGCACCGCTAAAGCGCTGCACTTCTGGGCGGGGATGGTCGGTTGGAATCGAAAGAACTGGAGGAGCTCCTTCAAGCGTCTTTCTCCAGTACGCGAGTTGGCCGTTTAGGACTTCGCCGTGCAGCCAATTGCGTTGCCACACAGCGTAGTCAGCATATTGAATTTGGAGCGATGAGAGCTTTGGCTGTCGCTTCTCCATGGCGGCAGAGTAAAACTCCGAAAGATCATTGAGCAGAACACCTGTGGACCATCCGTCGCTGGCAATGTGGTGGGTGTTGATACAGAGCACGTGGTCCTGATCGGCCAGTTGGATCAGCATGCAGCGCAGTGCTGGGCCGGTTGCGAGATTGAACGGTGTCGCGGCATCGGCTTGGGCAATACGCTTTGCTTCATCCTCTCGATCGTTCTGGTCAAGGTCTCGCAAGTCAAAAAGCGGAACCTCAACCGGAGCAGAAGGTTCAATTACCTGGATTGGGTGGTCTCCTGAAACTTGATAAGTCGTCCGCAGGATCTCATGGCGTTCAACCAATCCCGTCAGCGCCTGTTCGAGCGCATTGACGTCGAGCTTGCCGATAAGGCGCAGCGTTCTGGGGACGTTATATAACGGGTTGCTGGGATCAAGCTGATCGAGAAACCAGAGCCGCTGCTGAGCGAACGATAATGGCAAATCCTGATCGCGCGGCACAGAAGTGATCGGCGGCGGAGCTTCGCCGGTGGACCCGCCACGTTGCAAAGCTGAAATCGCTTTCGCCAGGGACTCGATTGTGGGCGATTCGAACATGGTCCGCAACGGCATTTCCACGTGAAAGGCCTCGCGTACTCTGGAAGCGACCTGGGTCGCATTCAGCGAGTGGCCGCCTAGTGCGAAGAAGTCATCGGTAATACCAACGCGCTCCAGGCGAAGAACGTCGCCCCAAATGGCTGCAAGGATTTCTTCTGCCGGCGTGCTCGGCGGAGTGTACGTTCCTTGATCTTCACTGCCCGCCTGTTCAGGTGCGGGCAATGCCTTGCGATCAACTTTGCCGTTTGGAGAAAGCGGCATCGCATCCAGCAGCACGAAATGTGCCGGGAACATGTATTCAGGCAATTTGTCGTCGAGCCAGAGGCGGAGATCTGGAACCAGATCTCGAAGCAATCGGCTGCGCAGCGGATTTGTGGCGTAGGCGTCAGATGGGCGCACTGCTTGACTTTCGCCGGGGAAATGCACCAAGCCAACCACGCCTTGTCTGCGGAACAAGACGTCGAGTGTGCCATCGATTGCTGTTTGAGACGGCCGAATTTCTGCGGCGTACCCGCACTCTTCAGCAATGGACCATAAGTCTTCTGGCTCAACCGATGATCTCTGCTCGCGGTCCACGAACTCCTTTAGTTCCGCGACCGTATTTGGAGCCGGATCGTGCCTCAATGCAGCCAAAGAAGCAGCGTCTTTCGAAATGCGCGCGTTTGGAACGTGAGTGAGTCCGAGCGCGTCGGAGCGGGTGGTTCGAAGTTGCTGGCGTATCGAATCTGTATTGAGTGACTCACGACTCCAATCTATCCACTTGCAATCGAGTTCCGGTACGGCCTTCTGCGCAACGTGGAGCACTACGTCATAGCGGAAGCGTGTCAGCTCATTGTGGGCGCGTCCACGTTTCAAATGAATTTCAACGTGACTGATTCCCGGCAGCTTTGTCGGAAGCGTGGTGAAGAATTCCGGATCAACCAGCAGTTCGCCTTCGCGTGCAATGTTCTTGCGCACGCGATCTCGCAGCTCTGCACAACTAATGGAGCCCGGCGCCTGGTGCAATTGGATCGAGGTATGGAACGCCTCGAGCAGGGGAAAACTGCGAACGTCACCGATGAAGATGCTTCCACCCGGGCGGACCGCGCCGAGAGCGCCCGCGATTACGTTCATCAGGTAGTCGAGATTGGGAAAATATTGAATAACCGAGTTGATGACTACGGTATCGAACTTGTCTTGAACACCGTCAAACTCGTGTGCAGCTTTGCACGCCAGCGCGACATTTGGAAGGTGCAGTTCCGGGCGTTGGATTTGGTTCTGCAGGAAATCCATGGCCGCCTGGGAGACGTCGGTTCCACGGAAGAACTCAGTTTTGGGAGCAATTCGGAAGAGCAGAAGGCCGGTACCGCAGCCGATTTCCCAAACGCTCTTCGGATTTAGTGCGAGGATGCGATCGACCGTGGTTTCGACCCAAACCCGCATCTCTTCCGGCGGGATCGGCTTTCCGGTGTAGCTGCTGTTCCATCCCGCGATATTAAATGTCGCGTCTTCCCCGGTGCCGCCTTGCCGGTATGCCTCATCGAATGTGACTGCCCATTGCGCTAACCGTTCGGTGGTGAGCGGGTCGCCTGCTTCTTCTTTCTTAGCCGGCTGCAGGTCAGCTTCCGGCACTACATACGCAACCAGTTGTTTCTGTCCCGGATGGTCCTCGCGAGCCATTACGATGCTCTTGCGCACGGATCGATGAGAATCAAGGACGGACTCGATCTCGCCCAACTCAATTCGGAAGCCGCGCAGCTTGACCTGATGATCGAGCCGGCCTAGATATTCGAGATTGCCCTCGGGCAGCCAGCGGCAGAGGTCGCCAGTCCTGTACATTCGCGAGTCAGCTGGGCCGAAGGGATTCTGAACGAAACGTTCGCGCGTAAGATCGGGCCGCCCAAAATAACCTCGGGCAAGGCCCGCACCCGCGAGAAACAATTCGCCGGGGACGCCGATCGGCTGCGGATTTCCCTGGGCATCGAGAACGTATGCTTGAGTATTCGGCAGCGGGCAGCCGATGGTGACGCGTTGTCCGGGTCGGGTCAGGGTATAGGTGGAATAAGTTGTGTCCTCTGTGGGACCGTAAAGGTTGTAAACCTTCTGCACTGAGGTGGACGCGTAAATCTCATTCACCAGCGGGTCGGGCAACGCTTCGCCCGCAAGATTAATTGTCTTTACTGATGCCGGCAGCGCCTGCATGCGCACGAGTTCTGACATCGCGGACGGTACCGTGTTGATCAAGGTGACTTCGTTGCGCGCCTCAGCGGACGGCAAATAGAGCGCATTCTGAACCAAAATGATTTTTCCGCCAACACTTAATGGCGCGAACATTTCGAAAATCGAGAGATCGAAGCACACGGAAGTTGAAAGCAGAACCCCGGCCAACTCTTCGCGTGTGAAGACGGTTTGCGCCCACTGCACAAACGATACAACGCTACGATGTTCCAGCGCGACGCCCTTGGGCCGTCCGGTTGAGCCTGAAGTAAAGAGCACGTACGCGAGATTGTCGAGGTTAACGGCGACCTGAGGATTGTCTCGACTCCCGGACGCGAGCTGTTCTTCAAGCGAATCAATGCAGATGATGCGAGCGGCAGTTCTCGCCAGTTCCGACACCAGAGACTTCTGCGTGAGTACGATAGGTGCTTTTGCATCCTGAAGGATCGCGGAAAGACGTTCGCGCGGATACATCGGATCGAGGGGTACGTAGGCTGCGCCGGATTTCAGCACTCCCAAAATGGCGGGTAGCAGATTCGAAGTGCGTTCGAGGAATACACCCACTAGTATTTCTGGACCGACTCCCAAGTTCAGCAGGTGATGCGCGATCTGGTTTGCGCGGTTATTCAACTCGCGGTAGGTGAGACGCTGCGCACCCCAAATTACCGCTGGCGCCTGCGGGGTTTTGAGAACTTGTTGTTCGAAGAACTGATGTAGGGAGGAAATTTCGCCAGGTTCTAATGTGGTTTGGTTCCAGCCAACAAGCACCTGTTCCCGTTCAGTCGCGGGAAGGATTGGCATCTCGGCAATGGATCGATCTGGATTGGAGGTAATCCCCTCGAGCAGCATGCGGAAATGTTCGAGGAAGCGGACGATAGTGGATCGATCAAACAGGTCGGTCGAGTACTCGACCATGCAATGCAGACCATCAGGTTTCTCAAGCGTGAAAAGGCCGAGGTCGAATTTTGAAGTGCCGTTATGAACGTCTAGCAAGCGCAGATTCAGGCCGGGAAGATTGAATTCCAGGCGAGGTGCATTCTGCAGCGCGAACCAGATCTGGAAGACGGGAGTTCGCGTCAGGTCGCGTTCTGGCTGTAACACCTCAACCAGTTTCTCAAATGGCAAATTCTGGTGGGCGTATGCCCCCAGGGCGACGTTGCGCACTCGTTGGACCAATTCTCGGAACGTCGGAGCACCCGCCAGATTGGTGCGCATGACAAGAGTGTTCACGAAGAATCCAACGAGTTCCTCGACCTCTGCCCGGGTGCGGTTTGCTATCGGCGTTCCGACAACGACATCTTCCTGACCGGTATATCGGAAAAGGAGAGTCTGGTACGCAGCAAGCAGCGTCATGAACAGCGTAGCGCCTTCGGCCGCGCAGATCGCTTTAAGCCCAGCAAGAAGTTCAACCGGCAGAATTACTTTTTCAGTTGTGCCACGATAAGTTTGAACTGCCGGACGCATCCGATCCGCAGGAAGCTCCAGTACTCCCGGCGCGCCCTCCAATTGCTTTGCCCAGTAGTCAAGGTGCTGCTGCAGCACCTCGTCGCGCATCCATTGCCGCTGCCACACTCCATAGTCGGCATACTGGATGGGCAATTCAGGAAGTGGCGATTGCTTTCCTTCCACAAAAGCCGAATAAAGAAGTCCGAGTTCGCGCACGAACTGCCACATGGACCAGCCGTCACTGATGATGTGGTGCATGTTCAGCAATAGGACGTGCTCGCCTGCATTGAGACGCAGTACCGCTGCGCGAAATAGCGGTCCCGTCTCTAAATCGAAAATTGCTTTGGCTCCATCGATGGCCATGCGCTTGACGGCTGATTCCTGTTCGGTCTGCGGTAACGCTGAAAAATCTGTGACTTCGACCTGGAGCTTGAATTGCGGTGCGATGACCTGCATCGGCTGATTGTTTTCGGTGCGGAATGTGGTCCTCAGGACTTCATGTCGGCGCACGATCTCATTCAAGGACTGCTCGAGCGCACTCATGTTCAGGGTGCCGCTCATTCCGATAGCGATGGGAACGTTATAAAGAGGATTATCGGGTTCAAGTTCGTTCAAAAACCAAAGCCGCTGCTGTGCGAATGAGAGCGGCAAATTCCCATTTCGTGGAACCGGTTTGATGTCGGGAATTTCTTCTTTACCCGAAGAGCGGATCTCTTCTATACGTTTCGCCAGTTGAGCAACGGTTGGAGCTTCAAACAGCGCACGCAAAGGAAGCTCTACACCGAACGACTGCCGGACGCGGGAAACAACCTGGGTCGCAAGCAGAGAGTGTCCGCCGAGAGCAAAGAACTCATCGTGCGCGCCAACTTTTTCCAGGCGCAGCACCTTGGCCCAAATTGCAGCAAGCTGCTCTTCGGTCGAATTCCGTGGCGGAACATATTGTTCGGTTTGTCCGACATACTCGGGGACGGGCAGTGACTTGCGATCGATCTTCCCATTAGGGCGAGAACCACGAATGCAGACGGAATCATGAACTCCGGCAAGCTCTGCTTCAAATGAGCGCGCAACGTGTCTTCGTCTGGTGTTTGTTCTGTGGCGGGCACGACGTATGCAACTAGCCGTTTAAGCCCAGGGTCATCTTCACGTGCCATTACCAGACACTGTCGGACCGCAGGATGATTTGCAAGAACGGCTTCAATTTCACCCAACTCAATTCGGAACCCGCGAAGTTTTACCTGATGGTCGAGTCGCCCGAGATATTCAATATTCCCGTCGGGCAGCCAGCGACAGAGGTCGCCAGTGCGGTACATTCGCGCGCCGCTCTTTTGGCTGAACGGATTCGCAAGGAAGCGTTCTGATGTGAGGTCGGAGCGTCCATAATAGCCGCGGGCCAATCCTTCTCCAGCAAGGTGTAGCTCTCCTGGAATTCCAATGGGCTGCAGGTTCTTATGACCATCCAGAATGAATGCCTGTGTTCCCGGCAGCGGCTTGCCGATGGTCACGTGCCGGTTCGGACGCGTCAGCGTGTAAGTCGAGTAGGTCGTGTCCTCGGTTGGGCCGTAGAGGTTGTAAACCTTCTCGACTGAAGTGGCCGAGTAGATTTCCTTGACCAGTGAATCCGGCAGCGCCTCACCCGCAAGATTGATCGTCTTCACCGATGCGGGGACCGCCTTCATGCGCACCAGTTCGGCGATCGCGGATGGAACCGTGTTGATGATCGTGACTTCGTCTTTGGCTTCGGCGGTGGGTAGATAAAGCGCGTTCTGTACCAGGATGATTTTTCCGCCCACGCTGAGCGGGACGAAAATTTCGAAGATGGAAAGATCGAAGCAGACCGAGGTCGAAAGAAGGACTCCAGCCAGCTCGGCAGGGGTGAACACCGTCTGGCCCCAGTGAACGAACGTCACGGCGCTGCGATGTTCGAGGGCAACGCCTTTCGGCCGTCCGGTTGAGCCGGATGTGAAGAGCACATAGCCAAGGTTTTCTGGCTTAACGGCAACTCGCGGGTTCTGAGCGGATTCTTTCGCGATCTTTTTCCAGTCGGTGTCAACGCAGATGCAATTGGGGACCGAACCTGAAACCTGCGGCACGAGTGATTGCTGAGTCAGGACAACGGACGCTTTTGCGTCTTCGAGGATCGCTGCCAAGCGTTCGCGGGGATAGCTTGGGTCAAGCGGAACGTACGCAGATCCCGACTTGAGCACGCCCAAGATGGCTGGCAGCAAGTCAGAATTCCTCTCGAGGAACACGCCCACAAGAACATCCGGCCCGGCGCCCAGCTTAATCAGGTAATGCGCAATTTTGTTTGCGCGCTCATTCAACTCACGATAGCTGGTGCGCTCGTTCCCGCAGCTAACGGCCGCGGCATCGGGCGTACGCTCGACACTCTGCTCGAACAAATTGTGCATGCACAATCCGGCGGGGAATTGCGCCTCGTTGGCATTGAACTCGACCAGCAATTTGTGTTGTTCGGCTTGCCCGAGCAGTCCCGCGCGGGAAATTTGCCGATCAGGATCGGCCGCGACTGATCGCAGGAGATTTGAAAAATGCTCCAGCGCGCGTGCGATTGTCTCGGCTTCGAACAGGTCAGTGCTGTATTCCACGCGAATGAGCAGACCTTCAGGCACATCCATCGCGAACCATGACATATCGAGGATGGAAGTCCCCGAATGCACGGCGGTGCGCTCGAGTTCGATACCCGGCAATTGCAACGTCTGCATCGGCGCATTCTGGTGAGCGAAAAGCACCTGGAAAATAGGATTGTGGCTGAGGCTCCGCTCAGGCTGCAGCTCCTCTACAAGCTTTTCGAACGGGACGTCCTGACACGCGTAAGCTTCCAGGCAGGTTTCTTTCGTCCGCGCCAGCAGATCGCGAAAAGTGGGGTCGTCCGAGAAATTTGCACGGAATGCGAGCGTGTTTACAAAAAATCCGATAAGCGGTTCCAGCTCAGCGAAGTTTCTGCCTGCAATTGGCGACCCGACTACGACGTCCGTCTGGCCCGAATAACGGGCCATAAGTGACTGGAACGCCGCCAGCAGCGTCATGAACAGCGTGACGCCGTGTTCATGGCTCAAATCGGTAAGTTTCTCAACCAGATCTTTCGGTATGACACTGGTCTGCCATGCTCCGCGCATCGACATTTGCGCTGGACGCGCATAATCAGCGGGAAGTTCTAATATGCCGGGTGCGCCGGACAACTGCTTCTTCCAGTACTCGATCTGGGCACTGAGCACATCAGCTTGCAGAATTTCGCGTTGCCACACCGCAAAGTCTGCGTACTGGATCGCCAGTTCGGGCAAGTTCGCAGATCGATGTTCGAAGATCGCGCGATAATGCTCTGCTAATTCTTCAGCGGCCAATCCTAAAGACCAGCGGTCGCTGACGATGTGGTGCATGGTCAGCAGCAGAACGTGATCTTCCCGTCCAACGCGCAGGACTGTTGCGCGCATCACCGGGCCGGACGTGAGATTGAAAGGCCGCCGCGCTTCTTCTTGCGCGCGCTTGGCAATTTCGGCTTCTCTTCGTTCATCTACTACGCTTGAAAGATCGATTAACGGAACCGGCAACTCGACTTCAGATGCAATAGCCTGCACCGGCTCGTTCTCGCGGAGTACAAACGTGGTCCGCAATGCCTCATGGCGGGCGACCATTTTGTTTACGGCACCTTGTAGTGCGGCAACATCAAGATTTCCTCGCAGGCGCATCATTTGCGCCATGTTGTAAATCGGGTTACCGGGATCGAGTTGGTCCAGGAACCAGAGCCGTTGCTGCGCGAAGCTTAGAGGAAGGTGATTTCGATGAACGGCTTTCGGGATGGCAGCTGAACGAATCGCGGTCGCACTATTCCGATCCGCTTCTATCCGTTGCGCGAATTCTGCAACTGTGGGCGCTTCGAACATTGCGCGAAGTGGGACCTCGATGCCGAAAATTTGCCGCATCCTCGCCACGACCTGGGTGGCAAGCAAGGAATGGCCGCCGAGCGCAAAAAAGTCATCGTGGACCCCGACTTGATCGAGTTTCAAGACCTGAGTCCACGCACCCGCCACCTTCTCCTCTGTTGGAGTTCGAGGTGCAACAAATTCGACGGTCTGCTTGCGCGCGGTAAGTTGCGCAGCATCGATTGCTCGGCGAATGCTGGCAATATCCCGCAGTTCTGCGGAAATACGGGACAGAACTCGATTGCTAGTGATAAATCGCGGGTCAGTTGTCGCGCCTAAATTCCCATCAAAGATCCAAATACTATTTAGATATGCCGAAATGTCTTTTCTGTTCGCCGGGAGCCCTAGGGCGAGCACCTGCGGCAAGCGCGTCTCGAGTTCCTGGCAATCTTGAATATCGCCAGAAATCATGACAAAGTCGTTAAGATCTAAGTGGAGTTCGTCAGCCAGTTCACGAACCGCTACTGAAATGGACTGCTGACCTGTTCTTCGCGCAACTATGTGCTCCGGCTTTAACGGCATAGTCGCGTCGAACTCGAGCAGGCGATCCACAGCTTCCTCATCTTTCTTGCTGTAGAGACACAGAAGCATTCCCAGTTCTTCAAATTGCTTGAGGACAAATTCCTGAAGCGTCCGATGCGAATCGCCGAATGCGTCGGCATTGGGTGCGAGGCCGTTCTCCCACAGCAGACCATCACCATCAAGGACGATGACCTTCTTTGGCTCGCTACTGCAAGCAAACATGTGCCGGGCAACCATTGTCGCCAGTGCTGCAAAGAAGTCCGGAGTGTACGGGACATGCCCAAGTTTGTCGGTATATTCGTCGGCATAGTTTTCGACGGGGTAGTATTCGAAAACGTCGGCGGATGATATCAGTTGAATGTTGGGGATTGTGCTCACGGCCTCGCGGATTTGCTGTTCCATTCCCGTCAGGAAACTCGACCACTCAGGCACTACATACTGTTGCTCGTGAGGACAGAGGCACAGCAGGGTTGGCAGCTTTGGTGGGTGCGCAAGGAGCACGCTGATCAAGTCGCGGACATTCCGCTCGATCTTTTCTTTTCGCTGAGAATCGGACGCGGTCTCCTCATGTCTGATCCAGTCAGTTAAACGCAACAGGATTAGGTTGAAGCCGTCGCGGTTCGCGGACAGCATACTGGCGGGATCCAGCAACTGCTGAAAGACCTGGTTGTAAGGTGCGAATCGGAAGTTCGTCGCGATACCAAACTGTTTTAGCCAAAAGGCAAGCGGTGATTCGATGAGTTCCGCAGTAAAGCTGGATGTAATCGCAATATTGCAGGGCCGCTCACGCCGGCGAGCAGCCTGCGCCTGCTTTGCGAGTGCATCTGGAATAGTAAAATCTGAAATTCGTCGCAAGCGATTTGTGGCAATCTCGTCGAGAATTCCGGCAAACCCTGCAAGAAGTTTTTCGATTGTGGGGACGGTGAAAAGGTCGGTGTTGAACTCGCAATTGAGTTCCAGTCCGCCAGGCCTCTCGATTGCTATGAATCTCAGATCGAGCAGCGCGGCGCCGCTTTCAAGTTCCAGCAATTCTGCGCTGAAGTTGTCGCCGGCAAACTTGATTTCCGGGAAGTTCTGCAAAAGCAATCCGACGTTATAGACCGGATTTCTGTCGGTAATCCGGGACGCAGTCGCCGAGCTAACAATTTTTAAGAATGGGCAGTCCTGGTGCGCGAAGGCATCACGGACAGACTGCGTCTCATGCCGCAATACATCGAGAGCAGTTTCCTCTTTCGCAAGCCGGTTCCGGAAAGGCAAAAAGTTCACGAAGCATCCGACCATGCGTTCGGTGCCGGCGCGCCTGCGGGTGCTTGAGACTGTGCCAATCACAGTGTCGTGTTCGCCTGCCCAGCGGTACAGCAGAATGCGCAACGCGCTAAGGACAACCGAGAACAGGGTGGAACCGGCGGTTTGTGCAAGTTCCCTCAGGCGCTCGAGCGTGGCGGATGAGACCACAACTGTGCTGGTGGAACCAGAATGGCCTGATTTCTCGACGCGGGCCATGTCGGTTGGAAGCCATGTATTTTGTGGTGCAGCTTCGAGGTAAGATCGCCAGAACTCGATTTCGCTTTCGAGTCTCGCGCCTTGCATTTGCGATCGCTCTGATGAAGCGTACTCAAAATATTGCAGCGGAAGCTGAGGCAGCGCTGGTTCGCGTCCTTTCAGCAAACCTTGATAGATGGCAGCCAGTTCTTCGAAGAAAATGCTGCCTGTGTGTCCATCGCTGACTACGTGATGCATGATGATGACCAGCAAATGGTCGCCATGCGAGAGCTGCAGAACCCGCGCCCGCAGCGGCAGCTCTTTCGAGAGATCAATCAGCCTGCGCCACTCCTGTTGGGCAAGTTCAAGAGCTCGTTGCTCACGAGCATCTGCATGAAGCTCGCTCAAATCCTGAAACTCGACGGTAACTTCTGGATTGGACTCGGCAATCTGCACCGGTTCATCAAGTCCCGGTTGAATGCGCGCGCCAAGGACCTGGTGCCGTCTGCACATTTGACCGAGCGCTCGCTTTAGGAGATCAGGACGAAAGTCGCCGTGGATTCGGAATACACGCGCGTTGGAATGCAGGTGACCAGATTCGGCTGACTGTTGCAGAAGCCAATATTGCAATTGTCCGAATGAGAGGGGCGCTTGCTTTTGCGGCCCGCTGGATTTCGTGATTGAAGCGACTTCGGAGGTGCCGGCTCGAAGTTCTTCAACTACATCCGCCAGGTGAGCGATGGTGGGATCTTCGAAGAACGCAATTAGCGGCACGTCAACATTCAGCTTGGCCTGCAGTTGAGAAATCACTTCGAGCTCTTTGAGAGAATCGCCCCCGAGATCGAAGAAGATTTCGGTTGGCGATATATTTTGCCGTTGCAAAATCTCGGACCACACTTGTGTGACAGTCGCTCGCGCGTTGTCTTTTAATGATGTGCCAGTGCCGTTGGACGGCGCAGCGATAGCTAGCTGAAGGCCCGCAAGAACGTGGGCCAAATGCGCTATCGTGGGATCCTCGAAGAAGGCGATGAGGGGCAGTTCGATGCCAATCAACGCATGCAGCCGCGAAATGACTTCGAGGGCCTTAAGCGAGTCGCCGCCGAGATCGAAAAAATTGTCATTCGGCCCGACGTTCTCGCGACCCAAGACTTCGGCCCAAACCTGCGCGACCGCGTCGCGCACGGACCGGGTGTTCACGCCCTTCTCGCCTCCCGTTTTCACCTGACCGCCTGACTCACAGTCGCAATTGGGTCCGAAGGGACTCGAGCGGCCGCCAATGACTGGTAATCCATTTTCCCCCGCGAAGTGCGCGGCAATTTCTCGACCTTTTCAACTTGAATCGCGTCATTCGGAAGGCCGAAGGTGTCGCGCAGCATTGACGTAACCTCTGACACATCAGCGTCGGCACTTTCAACGGCGACCAT
>QHZV01000446.1 GCA_003224785.1 Acidobacteriota bacterium | reverse complement strand
GCGCGAATCTCTTCGATGAAAACCTGCCCCGTCAGTTGTGCACCGCGCGCGTCCAGCGTGGTGGCACGGCAATCAACGTAGTAATCGCTCGTCCCGCCCGATGAAAGCTTGCATTCTCCAAGTCTGAAAGACTTCGTCGATAGCAGACGCAGCAATTCTTGTCGCGCAGAAGACATGGAATTTCTAAGATAGCAGACCGCTCATTGTGCGAGCTTGTCGAGATGTTGGAAGCCGCGCGTCGCAACGAATGCCAGTCCCATCTGCACTCCGTTGTACACTGCGTGCACAATGAAGCTCGACGCCACGGAATTCTGCCGCGCCCTCACCACGGTCAGCACCACCCCAACCAGAAAAATCACCAGCACCGGGCCCCATGCGCCATATTCGAAGAAGTGGATCAATGCGAACGGGATTGCTGTCAGAAAAACTCCCCATAACAACCCGAGCCGCCGCGCCAAAACTGGATAAAGAAAACCGCGAAAAAACAATTCTTCGATGAGAGGCCCGAGTGTGATCGCCAGAAATGCAATTGCGTAGGCATCTATAGGCCGTTTGAAGAATTCCTCAAACGGGCTCTTCTTTGGCCACGGCAACAATCGCGCCAATCCTTGTAGAGCGATCAGTGTGAGAACGCCCGTCAAAATGAGCCAGCCAATTCCTCGCTTCGGCCAATTCCAGCGAATTGCAGATCCGAAACCCGTTGACGCATGCTTTGTCGCAGTACTCACCATCACGGCAAAAAGCACACCATAAGCCAAAACTTGCGCAATGAAATTCACCAGCGGGAAAGTCATCACTGTCATGTATTTCAATTGCGGGAACAACAGGCGCTTGGAAACGAATGCCACGGCCACCAGAAAAGCAACCATCAATACAAAGGCCAGCAGTGCTAATCGCAATGCATCCCATCCGCTCCACGCAGGATTTTCAGGCAACTCTGTTGGTGAGTTGAGCGGAGTTGCACTCCCGTCGGGTAACAACGCATTTTCCGGCGCGGCCGGTGTAGCCTGCGGCCACTCTGAATTCGATGACATAAAGTGACTTTACACGAAACTAGCTGGCCGCCGATGGCCGAATAATTGCCGCCTCTCTTCCGTTCCCAACAAAATAACTCGCCAACGCTTGCCCTGTGTAACTTGCTCCGGAGTTCCCTGCGCGACGATGCGCCCGCCGTCTTCCCCGCCCTCGGGACCGAGGTCAATGATCCAGTCAGCGTTGCGAATTACGTCCAGATTGTGTTCGATGATGACAATCGTATTACCCAAATTCGTCAGCCGATGCAGGACGTCCAGCAGCTTTCGCACATCGTCAAAGTGCAAGCCGGTTGTCGGCTCATCGAGCAGATAGAGCGTGCGCCCGGTCTGCCGTTTGCTCAATTCACGAGCCAGTTTGATACGTTGGGCCTCGCCGCCCGAAAGTGTGACCGCCGATTGCCCGAGGTGCACGTATCCCAAGCCGACATCCACCAGCGTCTGCAGCTTTTGCTTTACCTGAGGAATGTTTTCAAGAATCGGCAACGCCTCTGAAACCGGGCTCTCCAGCAGGTCTGCAATGGAATAGCCCTTGTACTTGACCGCCAGCGTTTCCTGGTTGTAGCGGCGACCTCCGCAGATTTCGCATACGACATATACGTCGGGCAGAAAGTTCATTTCGATGCGGCGCTGTCCTTCACCCTGGCAACCTTCGCATCTTCCGCCGCTCACATTGAATGAAAAACGTCCCGGCTTATACCCCCGCTCTCGCGACTCAGGCAACATCGCATACAGATCGCGAATGTGCGTGAACACCCCGGTGTAAGTTGCCGGGTTCGAGCGCGGTGTGCGCCCAATCGGAGACTGGTCAATGCGAATCACCTTGTCAATGTTCTCGACGCCGGAAATCGTCTTGTGCTCGCCCGCTTGTTCACGCGAGCGATAAAGTGATTTGGCCAGGGCCCGATACAAGATGTCATTGACCAGCGTGGATTTCCCCGACCCTGAAACACCGGTGACCACGTTGAGCAGACCCAACGGGAACGTTACATCCACGTTTTTCAAATTGTTCTCACGCGCGCCGAGCACTGTGATCGCATTTCCGTTCACGCGCCGCCGCTGGGAAGGCATTTCAATCCGCGTTCGCCCCGAAAGATACGCACCTGTCAGCGACTGCTCTACCTGCGTGATTTTTTCGGGTGTTCCGTGTGCAACCACCTCACCGCCGTGCCGCCCTGCGCCGGGGCCCAGATCAATCACGTAGTCCGCGCGGCGGATGGTTTCCTCGTCGTGCTCAACCACAAGTACTGTGTTCCCCAAGTTGCGCAGTTCCTCCAACGCGTTAAGCAAACGGCCATTATCACGATGGTGCAAACCGATTGAAGGCTCATCGAGGACGTACAGAACGCCGCGCAATTTCGATCCGATCTGTGTCGCCAACCTGATCCTTTGCCCCTCGCCGCCTGACAATGTCGCGGCCGACCGGTCCAGCGAGATGTATCCCAAACCAACAGCGTTCAGAAATTGCAGGCGTTCTACGATCTCGTGCATAATGCGTCCTGCAATTTGCAGCTCGCGGCCTGCCAGCTTGATGCTTCTGGCCTTTTCCAATGCCCGCGAAACTGGCATCGCGGTGAAGTCCGCAATGGACATACGTTCGACTTGCACCGCCAGGCTTTCCGGCCGCAGCCGCTTGCCGTGACACGCCGGGCATTCGGTGGCCGACATGTGCTCCATTAGCCAGTCGCGATAATTTTCCGATGACGCTTCATTCAATGCGCTCTTCAGATATCCAAAAATACCGAGGAAACCAGTTTTGCCGCGTTTTCCTTCTGGCTC
>QHZV01000448.1:1922-5392 GCA_003224785.1 Acidobacteriota bacterium | reverse complement strand
TCGCGCCATCGCGCCTGGCGACCTTGCATATTTAGCAGAATCCCGGCGGCCAGATAAACGAATCCTGACATGAGCATGTCAGCGCGGAGGCTGGTCAGGCTGATTTTGCTGATGGAAGCCCAAAGAAATAACGAGTAGGCCAGGCATGAAATCGCCCATGCCGGAAGTGAAGCGCCGCGGGGAATTCTGCGAACCACTTTGCGCAGAAGAAATTCAAAACACAGGAATGCAAAAAGGAAGAACCCCAGGTTCAAAAGATGGCCGGCCGCTATCTCGTTCGAGGCGTAGATATTGAAAGTCCTCCGAACTATACCGAGTAGCAATGGATATAGAGGGCTCCAGACACCATTGATCAACCGATGCCAGCTTTCGCCGGGCATCACACCGTCGCTCATATCCAGATAGGAAATAGCATCAGCCGAAACGTAGTAGCGGAACGCCCAGGCTTGCACCCCAGCGAGCACAATGCCGAGCGCCCAGAATGCCGCCCGCACCGCGGCCACCCCTACCGGTCGAAGTTGTCGCTGCACCAATTCCGGGGCGGGCCTTTGCGGAGGCGAGGTCAAAGCGGGGATGCGAACACTACGGGTACTCACGGCTCACTTCTATAGCGGAGAATTACTTCAGCGGCACCAGGCGCTCAACCAATTCCGAATAATCGCGCTTCTCAAGGCCATGGACCTGGCGGTTGTATTCGTCCACTTTTGACGAATAGTTCATGGAGCAGAATTTGGGCCCGCACATCGAACAGAATGCGGCCTCTTTGTAGTAGTCATCGGGCAGAGTTTCGTCGTGCATTGCCCGAGCGGTTTCAGGGTCGAGCGAGAGAGCAAACTGCTTCTCCCAGTCAAACTTGTAGCGTGCGAAGCTCAATGCATTGTCGCGGTCCTGCACGCCGGGGCGATGCCGGGCCAGATCAGCGGCATGGGCCGCAATCTTGTAGGCGATGATTCCGTCCTTTACATCTTTTTCATTTGGCAGGCCCAGGTGCTCTTTCGGAGTCACATAGCAGAGCATGGCGGCGCCGTGCCATCCGATCATTGCAGCGCCAATCGCAGAAGTGATGTGATCGTATCCGGGGGCAATATCCGTTACGAGCGGGCCTAGCGTATAGAACGGGGCTTCATAGCAGAGCTCGCGCTCCTTATCGACCTGCTCCTTAATTTTGTCCAGCGGAACGTGGCCAGGACCTTCGATCATGACCTGCACGTCGTACTCCCAGGCCTTCTTTGTCAATTCACCGAGAGTCTTCAGTTCGGCAAATTGCGCTTCATCGCTGGCATCCGCGATGCAGCCTGGGCGCAGTCCGTCGCCGAGCGAAAAAGATACATCGTGCTTAGCGAAAATCCTGCAGATATCGTCAAAGCGCTCATAAAGGAAATTCTGCTTGTGATGATGCGCCATCCACTGCGCCAGGATTGCACCACCACGGCTAACGATTCCGGTGATTCGCTTAGAAATCATCGGCAAGTACTGAATCAGCACTCCGGCATGGATGGTCATGTAGTCCACGCCTTGCTCCGCCTGTTCCTCGATCACTTCCAGCATGCGTGAAATCGCTTCGTAGATGGGAACGGTGCCGATCGGCACAGCTGAATGCCGAAGGATGGCTTCGCGGATTTCATGAATGTTGCCCCCGGTGGAGAGATCCATCACCGTGTCTGCGCCGTAGTGAACGGCTGTGTGCAGCTTCTTCAGTTCCTCGCCAATTTCCGAAGTGACGGCACTGTTGCCGATATTCGCGTTAATCTTGCAGAGCGAAGCCACGCCAATGCACATCGGCTCAAGCTCAGGATGATTGATGTTTGCCGGAATAATCATCCGACCGCGAGCCACTTCATCGCGCACCAGTTCAGGCGTGATCTTCTCGCGCAGGGCGATATACCGCATCTCGTCCGTGATTAGCCCTTGCCGTGCAAAATGCATCTGCGAAAAATTGCCGTCACGGTTCTCTGACTTGCGACGGGAAATCCATTCAGCGCGTGGCCGCGCTGCACCATTTCCGTTGTGACCGTTTCCGTTTGTTCCATTCGGGGAAGGCATGACTGGCAGTTTCCTTGGGTCAGGTTTAGTTCTCAATTATAGGCGCAATAGTAAGGACGAGTTTAGCCGACACCTGTAACCCGGGCCTGTGGTGAAGCGCGCACCGGCCAGGTTGCGCTTACAAATCCCACCGCATACACCAGCCCGATCACGGAAAATCCGGCGATCAGATTCACCTGCGCGACTGCGCCCACCAAATAAGATTGCAAGACCTGCAGCGCGGTGCCTGCTGCATAAAAGGTGTTCTGCACGCGTCCCATGAAGTGCGGCGGCACTTGTTCCATCAGGCTAGTGTTCATGGCGACACCAGTGATGCCGCGGCCTGAGCCCATTAGCGAGTAAATAATGACCGCCAGTGCAAGAAACGGCATAGTCGGAGCGGCAATCATCAGGATGGTCAGCATTCCCAACGAAATCGCGATGGAGCGGCGGGCGCCGAATTTCCGAATCAGCTCCGGAGCATAGAATGCACTGACAAACGCGCCGGTTCCCCATCCGAAGTTCAGCCAGCCATAACCGATCGCGCCGCGATGAAAAACCTGATCGCTTAGCGGAGCCGTTACGACGACGCCGGTCATCATTGCAGAAAGAAATAGGGCCCAACTCAGCCCCAACGTGACGATCTCGCGGTGTCCGCGCAGGAACTGGACGCCTTCACGCATTTCGCGGAAGAATTTTCCGACTGCGCTCTCCGCAGCTACGAGGTCCGAATGCAGTTCCGCGGGCCGAGGCACTACATGCCTTCCCTTGCGGACTGCGAAATAGCACAAGAACGAACCCAGATAGGTGCTGACATCAATCAACAGCACTCCGCCCAAGTGCAAGCGGTTGTATACGAAACCAACGATTGCGCCGGCTAGGAGCCATCCACCCTGGACTCCAGCAAGTAAGAATGTATTGGCGTGAACAAACTCGTCTTCGGGGGTGAGTTCCTGAATCAGTGCGGTGATGGTCGGCCAGAACACCCAGAAACCGGCCGCCACCAGGGCGTTCATCGCGTACAGCTGCCAGACCTTCACTCGTCCAGCGAACGCCAGGGCAGCAATAGCGAGGATCACGATGGCACGAAGAGCGTCCAGCAGCATGACCAAGCGCCGCCGGTCTTCTCGATCAATAACAACACCGGTGAATGGAAGCAGAAGGATGGCCGGGATGGTCTGGACGACGGCCAAGGTCCCGAGCGCCATTTTGGAATGCGTCGCCTGCAGAACGTACCACGCCACTGCGGTAGAGTTCATGCCGCTGCCGAGCATGGAGATCACATTGGCGGCAAAAACAAAACGCAGCGACTTCTTCTGCAAAATCGAACGCATGAGCTACTCTACGCAATCGCCGAGCGGTTCCTCAAGTGAGCGAAATTGCTTTTGCGAGTGCTTAGGAACAGAGCGTAGGATTTAGATGGTTGGACCGATATGAAACGAGATTCG
>QHZV01000448.1:0-1844 GCA_003224785.1 Acidobacteriota bacterium | reverse complement strand
CCCAATCTGGGTAGTGCGTCTGCCGTGGCAGACCTTCCCGATGACTAGGCGCACGGGCCCTTCGCCTCTTGCATCTCCCTGCCATTCGGAGATACGATTCGGCGCGCAGGCAGGAGGCTTCCCATGACACGTTCTGGTTCAGTGCTGCTCGCGATTTTGCTTTCGGCGGCATCTTTGCTCTACGCGCAAGTGGATAAAATCGTAATCCCCGCAGGGACTCCCGAAGACCAGGCCCTCAACGCAATCAATAACGAGCAGGACGCACAAAAGCGTTTGGCGATGTATCAGGAATTCCAGGAGAAATTCGCGTCCAATCCCGTTGCGGTGGCGTACGCCAACTGGCAACTCTCGCAGTACTACCAGACTGCGGGTGATTTGCAGAAAGCCTCCGAGTATGGCGACAAGGCGGCGGCTGGCGCTCCTCACAACATTGACATCCTGGTCTCGGAGGTGACGATCGCACAGGCACTCAAAGATAACGCGAAGACTTTTAATTATGCGATCCAAGGTGGTGAGGCGTTTGACTCAATCGAAAAACAGAGCAAGCCCGCGGATGTGAGTGATGAACAATTTGCGTCAAGCATTGCTTCTTCGAAGGAGGAAAATCAGGGCTCATACGACTTTTTCGAAAGTGCCGCATTCAATAGCGTCGCGCTTGAAAGCGACGCTAAAACGCGAATGGATTACATTGAGCGATTCACGCCGGTGTTTCCGAAATCGAAGTTCGATGAGCAGGTCGCGTCGTACGCGATGCTGTCGCTGTCACAATTAAAGGACGACAAGCGCCTGAATTCGTATGCCGAGAAAGCACTCGCCGCAAACGCCGATAACATCCCGGCATTACTTTTGCTCGCGAATGCCTATGTGGACGGCTCCGAGCCGGGGGGGGCTGCAAAGGCCCTGACTTACGCGCAGCGCGCGATTGTTGCGGCGAAGGCGGACGATCCTGCCGCGGACAAATCCAAGAAGATCTCCGCCGGAGTCGCCCACTCGATCGCAGGACGAGCGTATGCAAAACAGGAAAAGACGAACCTCTCTATTACTGAGCTGAAATCGGCGACCACGCTGCTAAAGGGTCAGGATGACCAGCAGTTTGCAATCGCGGGATATTACCTTGGGTGGAATTACGCAAAACTGTCGCGCCTAACTGAGGCACGCAGTGTACTGACCGATGTGGCGGCGATACCAGGACCGGTGCAAGCGACGGCCAAGGACCTCTTAACGAAAGTGAATACCAAACGCGCCGCTGGGAACTGAGGTCACTTGCGGGCTAAGTCGTCGGAGAGTAAATGTGCTTTGAAAGCCAGCGTGTGCGCGCGAGAGAGGTCGCCCGTATCCGACGCAGCCTTCGACTGACGCACATATGTATTGATCTGATCGAGCATGCTCTGCTGTGCCGACGTCAATTGCCGTCCTGAAATTTTCTTGAGATTGGCGTCCGTAGTCGCGAGTAGCTGATTAACAGTGTCGCGTTGGTGCTGCGCCTGCTGATCGTTCATTCCTGCCGAGATTTGGGATGGATGCTCGCTCGCGCCTCCATTTCGCACCACCACCTTGCCGGATTGACCGCTGGCCTGACTGTTCGTGATCGGTTTTCTTTTCTTTCTTGTCGGCTTCGGTTTCGTGGAAGGCGAAGCTTCCTTGGAAGAGGCAGGCGGCGAAGTCTCCTGCGGAGATGGTGTCTGTTGTCGTGGCGTATGGGGGGCTTGATCGGGCGGCGGTTGCGGCTGCGGCGTTTCTGCTGGTGGGGCTTGTTCTAATTTCGGCGTTTCCTGCTGCGGAGGTTCACTTTGGGGCGGAGCGCTGGGAGAGGTCTGTGTGCTGGGCTGAGTTTGATTGTCCGG
>QHZV01000445.1 GCA_003224785.1 Acidobacteriota bacterium | reverse complement strand
GCTTCTCACACAACCTTCGTCCTCTCACATAGAGTTGGTATGCCTCAATGTTCTCCGTGTATCGCTTGGCCAGACGATTCTCGGTCTCTCCGGTCATTTTCAGGCGGAGCTTCTGAGAAACCTCCCGGGAGATGCTGTCCTGCACTGCAAAGAGCTCGGTGAGATCGCTGTCATACTGGTCTCCCCAAATCTCCTCCCCGTTTGCTGCGTCCAGCAGATCCACATGTAATCGCAATTTGTTTGAGCGTTGCCAGATTCTGCCAGTCAGTACTGCTCTTACGCCAAGTTTGCGGCCGATTGCTAATGGATCCATCTGCCGACTCTCTTCGCTTGCGGCGCTCCTCCACGAGATGACCCGCAGATTGGGAACCTGAGAGAGCCCGTGAATGACGCTCCCCGGAATCCCTATCGCTAAATAGTCTGTGTCTGGATCAGAACTCGCGGTCTCGAAAGGAAAGATTGCTATGGAATCGAGCGACACACCGCCCGTCCGCAACTTCGAAGGAGCATCGTCAACGGCGGCTTTGAAGCGATAGCCACGTCGCGGCAGGGTTTCGATATATCGCGGCGTCTCCGCGGTATCAGATAAGGCTTCCCGCAGCCTTTTAACAGCATTGTTAATACCGTGATCGAAATCCACGAAGGTGTCGGTCGGCCACACCCGCTTTCGCAGCTCTTCCCGGGTAACCACTTCGCCGGGATGTTCCAGCAGGATTTGCAAAATTTGGAGAGGCTGCTCCTGTAAGCGAACCTTAATGCCTTCTTTGCGCAGTTCCCCCGCGCGTTCATCTATCTCAAATTCGCCAAAACGGACGAGCCGCCCAGAACCGGTGCTCCCCATAGAGACTAATCCCTTTAGGAATGAGAGTTTAACACCGCTTCTTCAGGCCAGAACAGCAAGCGTATCGACCTCAGCGTAATTCGGAGACTTGCTAGAGCGAAACGGGAGAGACGCGCGGTATTGAGCGCCAGCGAGATTGATGACATAACAGCATCTGCTGAGTTCCTTCCTGTATGGGGATTCTGAAGATTCGAACCTGCCAGCAGCGGAATAGCGAATTAGCGTTCAAAAGGAGAAATTCCATGAAAAGCACGAAAATACTCGCGTTGATGATGTGGTCGATTTTCGGTGTGCTTCCAGGCCTCCATGCAGCTTGCACCAGCGCGACTGCTGCTGGCACTTTCGGCTTCACAACCACTGGAGCTCTGATCCTTCCTGCAGGCCCAGTACCCGTGGCCGCCGTGGGTTTGGTCACTCTTGAGCTGAACGGCAATATTACCGGCAGCCAGGATCGAAGTGTGGGCGGTGCCTTCGCCCACGAAACCATCACTGGAACTTTCACGATCAACCGTGATTGCGCGATCGTCGTGATCGCAAACGTCTACGACGACTCCGGAAACCTGGTCCGCACGTCAACTATCCCCGGCGTGCTGGTGGATAACGGAAAGCATTTAAGGGGGATCTTTGAGACTGTCCTCCTTCCCAACGGAGTAAATCTCCCTTCGGTCCTGACGATCGAAGGTAACCGAATTCAGGGACATGCAGACTAATTTAGGTCCTGTGATGTGCCTGTGTTAGTTACTGCTAATGGTCTCGTCCCGGGCTGCGGTGGCTGGCGATACATGCGGGCGCAGCTCGGAACGCCGGCCTTCCAGGCACACATAAAAATTTATTGTCACTGGAAACGTCGACTAGATTGCAACACTGGACGACAGTGACCATGAGAGTGCAATAGAAGGGCCCATTGACTTGCCATTGCTCCGCCAAATCGAATGCGACTCAATCACGCCAAACAGAGAAGGGAGTCCTCATGAAGCGCACGTTCTTGATTCTCAGTATCCTGCTGGCCGGGGTGCTCGGGACCTCCGCCCAGGTGAGTTACAAATTCAAAACCGTCGATTTTCCTGGCTCGAGTTAGATATCGTTGGCTTGTTCAGATTCCCAACAGGCGGCGGACATGGCTACCTCCGCCATAACGGCATTTTCCAGCAGATCGACTATCCCGGAGCCACTTTTACCAGCGCTCGCGGAATCAACTCTTCCCTTGAGATCGTGGGTGGATACGTGGACGTCAACGATGTGGACCACGCCTTCCTTTTCGTGAACGGTCACTTCACCTCGTTCGATTATCCAGGAGCGACATCAACCGATGCCTTCGATATTAATGACAATGGTGAACTCGTTGGTGTCTACATTGACACTACAGGAGTCCAGCATGGCTTCTTACTGAACAATGGCGTGTTCAGCACCGTCGACTTT
>QHZV01000444.1:1574-1860 GCA_003224785.1 Acidobacteriota bacterium | reverse complement strand
GGCGCTTGGACATGATCGCCGGTCAGGTCTCCGCCGCTGGTGATCTTCAAAGCCGAAGCCAGATTACTTTGCATCAGGCGGAAGGATTCCTGATGCTGTGAAATATCATCCGCAACGGAACGCGTTACTGAGTTCTGCAGGAGGCGTTCATTCGTAACCAGCTGCTTACTGTTGTTGGACTGCACCTGCCAAGAGTAGAAAAACATCGGCACCACGCTGATGAGCACCAACACACTGAGAATTACATACAGAATCGGAATGCGGGTTGGCAGGAATTTGCTAATCA
>QHZV01000444.1:0-1559 GCA_003224785.1 Acidobacteriota bacterium | reverse complement strand
CTTTGCTCCATCCCATAGGGGAGAACTGTTGCGAACGCTCCTTAAGAAGTTTAGTTTGCGACCTGAGCTGGAGCGGAGAGATGGATGGCTGGTTTGATTACGAAAGTACCATTTAAACAGCGAAACACCTGATTTTATAGGCGGTTTAGCCGCCGGTAAGGTGGACCTCGCTTTTGGCGGTCCTGGTCATCAGTTCCTGGATGGCATCCCGCGGCGCTTTGCCCTCATTCAGGATGGCATGCATCTGCTGAGTGATCGGTATCTCCACTCCGTGTTGACGAGCCAGTTGCACGGCAGCGTCGGTGGTATAAACACCCTCGGCGACCATGCCGTGCATGCCAGCAATAATTTCAGGCAATTTGCGTCCTCGTCCGAGTTCGACTCCTACAGTGCGATTGCGCGAAAGGCCTCCAGTGCAAGTAAGTACAAGATCGCCGAGCCCCGCCAGTCCCGACATAGTTTCTGCACGAGCGCCGCAGGCGGTTGCGAGCCGGGTCATCTCCGCCAAGCCACGCGTGATCAGCCCGGCAATGGAATTGTGGCCCAGACCCAGTCCATCGCAGACCCCCGCCGCAATCGCGATGATATTTTTCAACGCACCACCGAGTTCAACTCCAACAACGTCATCGTTGGTATAAACGCGAAAGGCAGTGTCACTGAACTCGCGTTGCACGGTCGTCGCGATATCTGGATGTTTCGAGGCAATGGTGATGGCGGTCGGATCGCCGCGCGCCACTTCGGATGCGAAACTGGGCCCACTGAGAGCGCTGATGCCGAGATCCTTGGTCCGTCCTTTCGCGGTGGCTTCGATCACCTCGGTCATGCGTAAAAGTGTGGTTTGTTCCAGGCCCTTAGTTGCACTCACTACCAGCGTCTGCGCAGTAAGGCGAGGGGACATCTGCTCGAACAGCGGCCGGCAATGTTGCGAGGGCATCGCGCTCACAACAATGCCCGCACCGTCCAGGGCGCTTCGGAGATCGCCTGTTACATGCACGCATTCAGGAATAATGTGGCCTGGCAGGAATAACTCATTCACACGATGGGCCGCGATGTATTCGCGGACCGCGTCCTCATATGCCCAAAGGCGGACTTCGTGCCGCTGCTTCCGCCCGAGCACGATCGAAATCGCCGTACCCCACGCCCCCGCACCGATGATTGCAATCTGGCTCATCTGCGCTTCAGTCGAGAAACTTAGGCTCGGTGTGTTTCAACATCCGTGCAATGTTTTGACGGTGCTTCACAATAACCAGGAATGCGGCCGCCGACAGCATGGTAATTCCGGTCGGTTTTTCGACTTCCCTGAGCAAGAGCGCAGATATGGGGAGAGATCCACTGGCCAGGATTGAGGGGAGAGCAACCAATCGAAACACCACAAGCGCAATGAGAAAGACGACGAGCGCGAGCACAATTGCTTTTGGGGTAAGAAACAAAAATGATCCTAGTCCGGTAGCCACGCCCTTACCGCCTTTGAATCGTAGCCACATGGGAAAGATATGGCCGGCGACGGCGGCGAAAGCGGCGACAAAGGGAATGGCAGCGCTACCGGGGAAAAATCTGGC
>QHZV01000443.1:2014-2625 GCA_003224785.1 Acidobacteriota bacterium | reverse complement strand
TGGGGATGATGCACCACGGATTTATGGGAGGGGGCGATTTAGGTCTGCCCTTGCATCAGCTGAATTTGACCGACGATCAGAAAACGCAGGTTCATCAAATTATGAAGAGCGAGCACGCCAACATGAAGCCGCTGATGCAACAGGAATTCCAGTCACATCAGCAACTCATTCAACTGATCACCAGTGGAAATTTCGATCAGGCAAAAGCGGCCGCTATTGCCACACAGGAATCGCAGACGCATCTGCAACTCGAGGTGGAGCACGCCAAGATCGCTTCCCAGATCTATCAGCTGCTTGATTCCACCCAGAAAGCCAAAGTCTCTGACATTATTGCCAAGCACCAGCAGATGATGCAGGAGCACATGCAGAAACACAACGACGAACAAGCACCGCCAGACCAGCAGTAAATTGTGTGGGGCGGGCGCCCTCGCCCGCCTCTTTACTTACCGAAAGGAGCCCGATTGTGGCAAGCACCGCAGCAACAACTACCGATTTCGTGAACTTAGTAGCCGAAGAAATCGTGGCCGGAATTGATTACGCCACCGAATGCTGGCGCGCGTGGAACAAGAGTTGAGCGGTCCAAGAGTCAGTTGCGCGGACCGCCTTCATGC
>QHZV01000443.1:0-1938 GCA_003224785.1 Acidobacteriota bacterium | reverse complement strand
TTCGCTGCTCGTTGAAACCAACTGCCTGTTCCTGGCGGGATGGGTATTGGTGCTTGCCGCCGCCTTCGTGCTGAGCTTTCCCGAGAAACTCTGGTTCGCGCAGCCGCCTAAGAGTAAGGTGTTCGCAGAATCTCGCCGCAGAGAGTAATTTAAGGTTTTCACGTCGCTTGTGAAGTACGGAGGTTGCCGTGTCAAATGCATCGAAGCCGCTCACGTGCACAGTTACGTCGCTCGTCTTATTTGTTGTTACGACGCTCCAGGCCCAAGATTATCGCCCAGTAACACATGCGCCTGTGCCCATCCAGATCGGCACCGCCAAAAAAGTCTTCATCTCGAATATTGGTTCGGATGCGCTTGCGACTCCTGACTTTAGACGGCTTGGACAGCCAGATCTGCCTTACCAGCGCTTCTACTCCGAAATGAAAGGTTGGGGTAGGTACGAGCTTGTAGCTAGTCCTGCGGAAGCAGATTTGGTTTTCGAGATCCACTTCGGCGACACGCTTTCCGACTGCGGTAAGGTCACCAGTTATTTGCCTCAGTTTGAGATCTCAATTCTCGACGCCAGGACGCACTTTGTCCTGTGGACGCTGGCTGCACCCGTGCAAGGGGCAATCCGGCAAGCGACGTTTGAGAGAAATCTCGATCGCGGCATGGCAAGCCTAATGGCCGATTTGAAGGCGATTGCCGCTCCCACAGGATCGCCAGTGGCGGTGTCTGAACGCTAGGCGCGATTCATCGAAACTCTCGTCTGCGTCCAGCGCTGGTAGAATCGCATCTACTAGCTCATGGTCGTAGATCACCTTCGCCCACTTTTTCCCTACCTGAAGAAGTATCGTAGCGCCTATATCTGGGGCGGAGTCTGCGTTTTGTTGATGAACACCACTTGGGTGCTCTTTCCCCCAATCATCGGCCATGCCATTGACGACATGCGCAAGACTGGCGTGAAGCTACACACCATCGGCATGCTGGCCCTGATGCTTCTGGCCGTCTCAGTAGTCAAAGCAATTTTCCAGTTTCTCATCCGCTGGGTCCTGATCGGTGCGTCCCGCGAAATCGAATTCGATCTTCGCAACGAACTCTTCCGTCATCTCGAAGGCCTTTCCCATAGCTTCTATCAGCGCACCCGCACCGGCGAAATTATGGCCAAAGCTACTAATGATTTGAATGCTGTGCGCATGTTGCTCGGGCCCGGCTTTATGTACACCGCGAACACCATCGTCTTTACGGCGCTGGCTCTGACCTTCATGTTACGGATCAGCCATCATTTGACGTTTTATGCGTTTCTACCGCTCCCGGTCGTCAGCATTGTGATCCAATATTTCGGCCGCCGCATCCATGAGCGCTTCGAGCGCATTCAGGCGATGTTTTCTGATATTTCCGCGCGCGCGCAGGAAAATTTCTCTGGCGTGCGCGTCATTCGTGCCTACGTACAGGAAGAAGCCGAGATTGCCGGATTTGAAACTGCCAACCGCGAATACATTAACCGGAGCTTAAAACTTGTCCGCCTCATGGGCATGCTGTGGCCGACGCTCGAAACCATGCTCGGACTGGCGATCGTCCTCGTGCTTTGGCTGGGCGGCAGGGAAGTGGTGCTGGGCCGAATCACGGTCGGACAGTTCACAGCGTTCAATACTTACATGGTCTTACTGACCTGGCCGGTCATTGCGCTGGGCTGGGTCATCAACATTTTTCAGCGCGGGACGGCTTCTCTCGGCCGCATTTACCAGCTCATGCAGGAGAAGCCGGAAATTACGGACTCCTTAATGGTGAAGCCGTTGCCGCTTGGCGAGGGACTGCACGGCGAAATTGAATTTCGGAATCTGACTTTTTCATATAACGGCAACGTCGTCCTGCATGGAATTGACCTCCGAATTCCCGCCGGTACAAGCATGGCAATCGTTGGTCCTACTGGATCAGGTAAAACCACGCTGGTCAGCC
>QHZV01000222.1 GCA_003224785.1 Acidobacteriota bacterium | reverse complement strand
GGTGTTCTCTATCAGAATGGTCAGACCACCCTTCGCGAGATCGAGTTTGTGGCTGGCCGCGGAAATGGCGGCTGCGGTCTGGAGTAGCCCACGTTCGCGATCCGCGCCTCGGAATGATCCGGGATGCAGGACCAGATAGTCGGCGCATAGCATCAGCGCACGTTCAATTTCTCCTCGAAACGCTTCGATGGATTTCTTCAAGAAAGATTCAGTTGTGCTTGCCAGGTTCACCAGGTAATTGGTGTGGATCACCATCGGCTTGAGGTTGTATTTCTCGCGGAGACTCTTTAGCTTGTCGCATTGCGGACGCCCCAGCTCATAGGGTGCCCACTGCCGCGGGCTGGATGAAAAAATCTGAAACGTGTTGCAACCCAGCCGGTAAGCTCGCTCGGCTGCATTCTCGACTCCTCCCGCGATGGAGGTGTGAATCCCAATTCGCCTTGAAGTCATCTTGTACGGGCGATTGGGGCGGGGATAGTTGAGAACGTCCGATTCACCGGCCATGGGAACTACCGAAGTATATCGAGGTGCAGAGCGGCAAGCCGGAAAACAAAAAACCGGGACTCGGGGTCCCGGCCAGTTTTCTTTGATCAATCTGTTTAGAACGAGAAGCTGTGCACCATCCGGACGCTCTCTACCGTGAGCGAGCCGAGACCATAGGCAGCTCCTCCCACTGCCGATCCAGTCCCGAGGGGGACAACTACCCCACTATCAGCAGCCGCCTGGATCGACATGTAATACGTGCCCACGCCAACATTTGGGAATATGAAGTTGTAGCTGTGGGCGCTTGTTGTCTGCAGGATCAGCTGGATGGTGGAAGTGAAATCGCATGTTCCGGTCCCGGCCACGCCGCTGACGGTCACATTGACGACGCAATCGCTCAGAGATTGGGTGAGCGTCTGCACGCGGGAATCGAGAATTACGCCAGAGTCAGCTCCGGTTCCGGAACATCCCAGAACGGCGCTGTTGCAACGCAGCCGCCGGATAACCGTAGGCGATCACGTTGCCATTAGGAGCGTCCAGAAGCGCAGCGCGCAGATAGACTCCGCCAGTGGCAGTCGCCGTTGAGGTATTCGTGCCGCCCGATGTCTTCGAAGGCTTGGTTGTGACCAGCGTATTCGTATACAGGCCTGTCACCAATGACGCATTCGCAAATAATGACTGGCTGTTTGAGACTTTCACCGTGCTGCCCATAACCTCGACGTAATTGTCCGCAGTCACCAGCTTCGGGGTACCGGTGAAGATATCGCCGCAAGTCACGCTGCCTGACGTAGAGGCGATGCTGCACCCTACGGCGGTGTTATAGGCAGCAGTCGCTTTGGAGCTTGGTGTTCCGGATTGCGCTAGGGCTGTCACGCCGGCGAACAGCATGATGCTACAGAGGGGAACTAGCTTCTGCATGAGATGTATCCTCCAGGTCGGATTTGGACGAAGCGGCCTGACCGGACGCGCCAAGCTTATGTCCGACTTAGGAAAGATGTGAGATTACCGATGGTCAGCGGCATATGCCGTGAACCGAAGGCCGAAGGTACAGGCCGGTGGACATGCAAGAAGTGCAGACCAGCCCAACAATCACGCTTCTTATAAAGCTCGCATTGCCGCGTTTCCTGCTTCACAGCTACACTTGTAGTCCACAGGAGAACCCATGCTGGTTGTCATGAAGGCGCATGCCTCTGCGGAAGATGTCCGCCGGGTATGCGACAAGATCGAAGGCCTCGGATATCGCGCGCACTCAATTCCCGGCGTCGAACGCACCGCCATTGGGATTACCGGCAATAAAGGCGAGGTCGAACCCGGCACGCTGGAGGAAATGCCAGGGGTGCAGGAAGTCATTCGCGTAACCAAGCCTTACAAGCTGGTCAGCCGCGACATGAAGGAAGAGAACACGGTCGTTTCTTTTCCCGGCACTGACGCGACCTTCGGAGGCCCAACTCTCGCCATCGTCGCGGGTCCCTGCGCTATCGAAAGCCGCGAACAGGCCTTCGCCGTGGCTGAGCGGGTTCGCCGCGCCGGCGCACAATTCTTCCGCGGTGGCGCGTATAAGCCGCGCACATCGCCTTATTCCTTCCAAGGGCTCGAAGAAGAAGCGCTGAAGATTATGGCGGCGATTCGCGATCAGTTCGGCCTGAAGATCGTCACTGAGGCGATTGATAATGAATCACTAGAGCTGGTTGAAGAATATGCCGACGTAATCCAGATCGGCGCGCGCAACATGCAGAATTTCTCTTTGCTCAAACACGCGGGACGCGCTCGCAAGCCAGTTCTGCTTAAGCGCGGCATGTCGGCGACGCTCGAAGAATTTTTAATGGCTGCCGAGTACGTGATGAGCGAAGGCAATTATCAGGTGATCTTGTGCGAACGTGGCGTGCGAACCTTTGCCGACCACACTCGCAATACGCTTGATCTGAGCCTGATTCCCGCCGTGCAGCGCCTGAGCCATCTGCCGATTGTGGTTGATCCCAGCCACGGCACCGGCAAGCGCAACAAAGTCACTCCGCTTTCGCGAGCAGCGGTTGCGGTTGGTGCAGACGGATTGCTGATTGAGGTCCACTGCGATCCGGACAAAGCCTTGTCCGATGGAATGCAGTCACTCTATCCCGACCAGTTTGATGAACTCATGGCCCAGGTGAGACAGATCGCGCCCGTGGTGGGCAGGAGGGTGCCGGCAGTCCAGGAGCGTGCGGTGAGTGGCGCAAGAGCGAGATGAAGGCACGAAAGTTTCTGTTAAATGTAGGGTTAATCGTCCCTCTGGTGCTCTCTTCAGCCGGGATCAGCTATACCGAAACCGCCGATAGCACCCAGTCTCCTTCCGTAGACGAAGCCCCGTCCATTGAGATCGGCCGGCCAATTCGCGTCGTCAAACCAAAGGTGCCAAAAGAACTCAGACAGAAGGATGTCATTGTGGTTCTCTCAGGAACCATTTCCACTGTGGGCGAGTTCGGCAATCTCACCGCGCTCAGCGGAGACGCGGCTTTCACCACCGTCGCTATGGATGCCGTACGTCAGTGGAAATACTCGCCTCCAATGCAGGACGGTAAGGCTGCTGAGGCAAAGGTATATGTTGTCATTTCTGCGTACCACGGGAAAGTCTCGGAGCTAGTCGAAGCCGACCTGCCGGTGCCAACGCAACCACGCCAGCCAGTTAAAGAAATGTTCGCGGCCGACAGGCTTTTTCGTGTGAGTGCCGCAGTGAAACCACCAAGAGCGACCTATGCGCCCGATCCGGAATATTCTGAGCTGGCGCGGAGGGCCAAGTATCAAGGGGTGACTGTGCTTGGCGTCATTGTTGGGCCAGATGGAAATCCACAAGACGTATGGGTAGTGAAGAAACTTGGCTTAGCGCTGGATCGGAAAGCTATTGATGTGGTACGAACATGGAAATTCGAGCCGGCGACTCGAGACGGAGAGCCGGTTCCGGTCCTGATCAATGTCGAGGTTATGTTCCGTCTCTACTGAAGAATTGCACGGGGGAGGACGCCCGTGTCTCCACTATAAATAATGTATTTGGAGGCACGGGCGTCATCGCTCGTGCAAAGGTGGAACTCACCTCGCCCGTCTTCCCTCGCTGTCATCACCCCAGGCTTCTTCAGTCGATCTTGGCCGTGCCCCATTACTTAGGTCGGCGTGACTAAGGTCATCTTGGGGCGGTTACGGATTCGCGTCATTATAGGGATGTCTCTCTGGGGAATTTCTGCATGAATATTGATGATCTGCTGCGAATAGCGATGGAGCGCAAGGCCTCCGACTTGCATTTGAAGGTCGGGAACTATCCTCACCTGCGAGTGGATGGCGAACTCGCGCCGCTGACCGACAAACCGCGAGTGACCGCCGAGGACATGCTCACTATGGCGTTCAGCATGATGTCCGCCCGGCAAAAGCAGAAATTCAAAGAGACCTCCGAGATCGATATGGCTTATGGGGTGGCAGGACTCGGGCGGTTCCGTGTGAACGTGTTTCAACAGCGCGGAAACGTCGGACTGGTGCTGCGCGTGATTCCGACCAAGATTCGAGCGCTGGATGAGCTGTATCTGCCGAAGGTGATTGAAGGAATTTGCGAGATGCCGCGCGGGCTGGTGCTGGTGACAGGCGTCACCGGATCCGGTAAATCAACGACGCTGGCGGCGATGATTGATCGCGTGAACTCAACGCGCGCGGAACACATTATTACGATTGAGGACCCGATCGAATTTCTGCATCGCGATAAAAAAGGTTATGTGAACCAGCGCGAGGTGGAAGTGGATACCCCGAGCTTTTCGACGGCGCTCCGCGCTTCGCTGCGGCAAGACCCGGACGTGATTCTAGTCGGCGAAATGCGCGACATGGAAACCATTGGCACCGCGCTGCACGCTGCGGAAACCGGTCACATGGTTTTCTCGACGTTGCACACGCTGGATGCAGTGGAAACTATCAACCGTATTATTGCGGTGTTTCCGCCTCCGGAGCAGAAGCAGATTCGCTTGCAATTGGCGGCGGTGCTGCGCGCGGTGGTTAGTCAGCGACTGGTGAGGCGGTCGGATGGCGAAGGACGAGTTCCCGCGGTTGAAGTGATGATCAATACCGCGTACATCCGCGAATGTATTCTGGTGCCGGAAAAGACGCGCGCGGTGCGCGACGCAATTTCGGCGGGCACGTCGCAATACGGCATGCAGACCTTTGATCAGTCTTTGTGGGACTTGTTCCAGGCTGGCCTTGTCGGGTATGAAACGGCGCTGGAAAATGCGTCGAACGCCGACGACTTCAAGTTGCGCATGCAGGGAATATCGTCAACCAGCGATATGTCAAAGAATTCGATGCAGGCGGCGGGCTTCGGGAAGTAGCTAACCCGCCAGGCTCCAGGTATCAGACTTCAGGAAAATCGTCGGTCGGAATTGTCCACCCTACCGAAAAGCGCGTAGGGTGAGCCACCCTCTTCTGCGATGTCCACGGAAAATAAAAGTGTCGGACAGGGGTGTTCGACACACAATCCTTCCTACGCGGAAGCGTGGGCAGGGCGAGACGTGGATTGACTCTGGCACTCGCAGTCCCCCAGAACTGCGAGTGCGTGGTTCAATGAAGAAATATCAAAGACGCAATCGAGATGAGTGCGCGTCAGCATGTCATAAACAAACGGACGCGGATTCACCAGCTTGAGATGCGCCTGGCGACCCTCAGTCCAGCGATGCAGAGAGACCAGCAAGCTCACGCCACCAGCATCGAGGGCCTCAACATCTGACAAGTCGAGGACAACCATGCGCGCGAATTCCTGAGCTAGCACTACACTCTCCAACTTTGATTCCTCGCCGCGAACAATTCTGCCTGAGACGGTAACGATCGCGACATCTTCAGCACGTTCAACTCTCACGGTAAGCATGACCTGCTCCTGTCTTCAATTACGTATATAGACGACGATATGTTCCCATTGTCATCAAAACTTCTGTAAAGATTCTGTTAACGTTCTGGTAAACCTTGCATGGGCTGCTAACGTGTAGGAAGCATGGGATTTGGACGTCAGCGAAAATTCGAGACCGAAGGCGAACTCTACGAATATGGCGTGGGAGCGCTGGGGCGACGGATGCGATCAGTCGCCGAGCTGAAACGTTTGCTGCGGAATAGAGTGGAAGCCGACACGGAAATTGGGAAGACGCTGGTGGAACTGGTAATCCGGCGGTTGAAAGATCAGGGATATTTAAATGACGCGAAGTATGCCGCAACGTATTCAACACTTCGGCGCGATAACGAGAAGTTTGGGCGTCGGCGAGTGGTTACCGAGTTAAAAGCCAGGGGCGTGCATGGAGAAGTGATCGATAAAGCGGTGGATGAGACGTTTGTTGAGGTAAACGAAGAAAAGCAGGCGCGTGAATTTTTGCGGCGGAAACGGCTTCAGAAGCCACGCGATAATAAGGATGCGGCACGAATTTTTCGGCAACTTATGCGAGCGGGGTTCGCGGCCAAGACCATCTTTGGGATTTTGCGGAAGTGGGACGTGGATGAGGAGATGCTAGGGGCGCTCGAAAGCGGGGAGGAGGGGTAGGCGTCAGGTGCCTTCCCTTACCGGACTCAGAACTCTTCCCCGCACCCAGCACTCACGTGCTGGGCTAATTGATTGTCGCCACCTTCTGCGGCTGAGGCGTTTAAGCGGTCCACATAGGTGTTCACAATGAGCGACCAACAACTGCACCAATGCACTCCCCAGGATGTAGTTCTCCTGTCGAAATTTGAACAACTTTCTTACGATGCTAATTTAGCAGCAGCGGCGCGACGGGCCTCGGCACGTTTCATCATCACTTCGAGGCGTTCACGTCCCTCTTTGGTGCGCGTCGCCAATTCCTCCACGCGCAGGAAAGCGTGGGGAATACCTGCTTTTTCCCGAACTTCTTTCAAGAATGGTTATCGAAGAAAAGATCTTCGTTCAATGTGCCGCGAAGCACGAATGAGGCTGCCATGTCCCAGTAGCCGTTTACTTGGCGAAGCCAGGCGTTCTCCTGCGGGTTCGTTGGAGCGTTAATCATCTGCACGATTTCATCCGCGCTGCGCGGCCACCAGCCCGCATACCATGCACGGGCCTTACGCAATTCAGCTTCGCGGCGAAGATCATAGAGACGCATGATAATTTCAGCATCGGCGGCGGTAGGTTTTTCGGACATCGCGATTCTCCCCTTAAGACAAAAGTATTGGACTCTGGTTCGTGCGAATTTGATTCTAAAAATGAAATTTTAGACTGCCACCAGCAGTCCGCGACGGCGCGTACTGAATCGGGATCTCATCACTCTCTTTGGCAATTTGGTAAACACTGTTCGATACATTGGTGACATCGAACTCGAGTTCCAGCCAGCGCGGCTCCGCATGCCACAATGTTGTTCCAGCTCCCAGGTCGCTTGTAAAGTGCTGGGGCAAGCGGGGGCCGTTCTCCACAATGGTGCCACTTCCGTACCGCATTGCGATGCCGGTCCACATGCCACGCCAGCGGCTGCGATAAAAGAGCTGAGCCGTTCCGGTGTGCGTCTGATCGAAGGCCGGAATGATGCGCTCCCCGGGCACCAGCGGTTCGTCTCCGGCGAATCCACCGGTAATCGGTCCGTAGAAGTACGTCTTGGCGAGCGAATATTGCAACCGTGCACTGATTCCGAGGCGCTCCAGATTCCTGATGTTCAGTACGGCCTCCGCACCCTCAGAACTTGCGGAGTGGAAATTGACGGGGACGAATATGCGGCTAATCGAAATTTCATGATTTTCGAATGCATCGTGTCCGGTATGGCGATACAGAGTGACTTCCAGGCTGACCTGCGGATACAACTCTTGTGACCAGCCGGCTTCGAAATAATTTTGCGTGTAGGCGCGAACGTCGCCAACCCGTTGCGTGACATCCATCGCGTTGTGCCCAATGAAGCTGGCCAACAACGAATACTCGATTGGCGGCGGCGAGAAGTAATGATTGTAGGCGGCGTGAACCACTGATTTGGTCCTTACAATGTGATACGCCAATCCCACGCGCGGGCTGAACTGAGCACGGGTATCCACCAAATCGAAGTAGTCGTAACGCAATCCAGCGTCCACCCACAGATTTTTTGTCAGTGAAAAATGATCTTGGGCGTAGGAGCTTGCCTCGCCGCCATGCAACCCGCCCTGGAATGCAGGAAATACCTCGGGATCGCCGCGGCTGTCGAAGAAGAAGCTCTCCAGTTCGCGAACGCGGAACAGGTCTACTCCCGCCTTGAAAACATGACCGTGCCAGATATCCATCAAATCGCTCTTAATTCCCAGCGTGAGCGGTGCACGCGACGCAGTGGAAAGTGGAGTTATGGGATCAGTCGTGGGTAGCACGCGGTCAGAACTCGTCCGCTCGTAGATAGAAGTATTCAGAACTGATTCCGACGAAAGAGTATGGAGCCAGGTCAGAATCGTGGTTTGCTGGCGCAAGTGCCGCTGCGCATCGCGGCCAGCTTCCTCATCGTCGCCGATGTTTGGCTGCTCGAAATTACTGCCACTTCCCATCAGCAGCAATTTGAAAGTATCACTTGCTCCGGTTTGCCAGTCGAACTGCGCCGTTGCGCGGCTGGCTTTGCCGAAGTCATACAGTTCTTTGGGCTCAGGAGGATCGAGATATCGCCCTGATGTAAATCCGTCGGCAAAAAAGTAATAGCCAAGTTGGCGCCATTTTCCACCGTAATCGGCGTTGAGGTCGTAATTATCGAGCGTGGCGCCTCGAACATTGAGGCTTCCATGCCCTTCCATGTCGCTGCCTGAGCGGGTTGTGATGTCCAACACCCCGCCGGACCGGTTGCCGTATTCTGCAGGAAAGCCGCCGGTCATCAGATCCACAGTTTCGAAAATCTG
>QHZV01000439.1 GCA_003224785.1 Acidobacteriota bacterium | reverse complement strand
TGAGGGACGGCAGTCATTTTATGAGACGGCAGAGAAGTCCCGACATTAGCTCAACAGCGAAAGCGGGAAGGGCACGAGTTTCACTTGTGCCGGCACTGGAGATTATAAGGGTCCTTATTCGGCACGGCCGGAAGCCGTGCCTTCCCAGAATCTTAAAGCGAACTCGCGACATTGTGCACGGGGCGACTAGCGCGTAGCCGTTGCCAGCGAAACCTTGGCCGTTGGTCGTAGATACCAGATCAGTCCGCCGGCGAGCACAAGTCCCATCGCAATCAATTGCGTTCCGCTCAAAGCGCCGCCGAATACCGAGCCTCGGCCCGGATCATCCCGCAGAAACTCGAGGAAGAAGCGTGCAGTCCCATAAAGAAAGAGGTATGCACCAAAAATCTGACCATCGAATTTCTTGCGTTTAAACATCCAGGTAAGAAGGAGGAATATGCCGAGTTCCACTGCCGACTCGAATAGTTGTGTGGGCTCGAGTGCCTCCCCCAACGGAGTTCCTACAAGTTGATTGGCAAGCGGATTGGTGAAAGTCACTCCCCAAAAGTGGTGAGTAGGCTTTCCATAGCAACAGCCCGCGGCAAAACATCCGAGACGGCCAATCGCGTGTCCCATGGCGAGCCCGGGAGCGAAGGCATCGAGGGTAGCCAGTGCCGGCATATGATGCTTGCGCAGGAACCAGGCCGCCACCACAAAGGCCGCAACCAATCCGCCGGAAAACACACCGCCAGCTTGCAGTGTGTCGAGGGTAAAGATCTCGCGCAGGTTCTGCCCATACATGTGCCCGCTGCGCCAATCGAGAATTATGTACAAAACTTTGGCGCCCACGATTCCGGCCAGCACCAGGGCAATGCCGAAATCCCACGCATTCTCAGCTTTTATTCCCTGCCGAACTGAGTTGCGAACGCTGATCCAGAGGCCAACAAGAACGCCGGTCGCAACCAGCACGCCGTAAGTTGGTATCCCAAAGTTGCCGATTTGAAAGAGTCGAGGACACACGAATCTAGTTTATTAGATGCGGGCAGGGCAAAGAAATCGTACGTCCTGTGATTGCCGCCCAGATTTCTTCAGGGAATAGAAGATGAGATCGTCCGCGAGCACGACCACAACCACAACCGTGACGGCGTTGATCGCCGAGGATTTTTGAAATGCATGGCTTGGGCGGGGGCGGGCGCGCTTTGCGTGATGCAGGGCGGAGTTCTTACTTCCTACTCGCTCGGTGAAACCGCCAAGAAGAAAATGAACGGCGAGCTGAGCTTCGTGCAATTGAGCGACAGCCATATGGGATTCAACAAGCCGGCGAACCCGGATGTCACGGCCACCCTGCAGGTCGCCCTTGATCGGATCAAAGCCCTCCAGACCCAGCCCGAATTCCTGATTCACACCGGCGACGTTACCCATCTCGCAAAGCCCGAGCAGTTCGACACCGTCGCGCAAATGCTAAAGGGAACTCCGGGACAAGACATCTTCTACGTTCCCGGCGAACACGACATGATTGATGACAACGGCAAAGGCTACCTCGATCGTTTCGGCAAAAACACTCAAGGCGCCGGATGGTACAGCTTCGAGAAGAAGGGCGTTCATTTTATCGGTCTGGTGAACGTTATGGACCTCAAAGCGGGTGGCCTGGGAACGCTGGGGCCCGAGCAGCTCGAGTGGATGGAAAAGGACGTCAAGCATCTTTCGCACAGCACCCCGATTGTCGTTTTCGCCCACATTCCTCTCTGGACGGTATATGAGGATTGGGGATGGGGCACGCAAGATAGTGGGCAGGCGCTTTCTTATCTGAAGAAGTTTGGATCAGTCACGGTGTTGAATGGCCACATTCACCAGACCATGCAGAAAGTCGAAGGCAACGTGACCTTCCATACCGCATGCTCGACCGCATTCCCTCAACCGCAACCGGGGGCTGCGCCCGGGCCAGGACCGATGAAAGTTCCGGCAGAGCAATTGCGCACTCTGCTGGGGATAACCGACGTTAATTACGTTCGCGGCAAGCATTCGCTGGCCGTGATTGATTCCAACCTCGCGTAAGCGCGATTTAATACGAGATTTAATAAAGGAGATTTGATATGGAACGGCAACTCAAGAGGAAGTCCCTTGCTTCAATCATGGGCATCGTTGTGCTGGTCGGGGCCGGTGGTTTCATTGCTGTCCGACACGCACGCGCAGACGGAGCGAAATCTGCGGACCCTGCGGCAGCATCACAGGTCAAGATAGACAACTTCACTTTCACCGCTCAGAGCATTACCGTGCCGGTTGGGACGGAAGTGACTTGGGTTAACCGTGACGACATCCCTCACACCGTCGTCAGCCAGGACGGAGCCTTCAAATCCAAGGCCCTCGACACCGACGACAAATTCAGCTTCAAGTTCTCGCAGCCGGGCACGTATCACTACTTTTGCTCTATCCATCCGAAGATGACCGCGGAAGTGGTGGTGAAGTGAAGCCAACCTGTAATGACCTCAACCTGTGAAGAGCGGCCCTTTAGGGCCGCGTAAGCCGTTGGGGAAAAGATGCGGGCTTCAGCCCGTAATGATGAAAGCGACTCCATTGAACCCATTCGACCTGAAAGCGGCGATCTTCGCGAGACATGCGCAGCACGTCGTGCTTATTCACTTCCCGATCGCGCTATTCGTTGTTGGCGTTGCTTTCGACAGCATCGGACGGATGAGCGGGAGGGCGGCGCTTGTCTCAGCGGCTTACTACAATTTGCTAGTCGCGGCGCTGTCGGCAATTCCGGCAGTTGCGACCGGACTGCTGGCTTGGCGATTTCAATTGGACGGGCAAAGGCCGCACGGGATCTTGCTGCTGCATCCAGTGCTGGGATCGACTTCC
>QHZV01000221.1:8753-14053 GCA_003224785.1 Acidobacteriota bacterium | reverse complement strand
AGAACGCACGCAAGCGGTGCACCTATCGTCAGGTAATAAAAATCGAGCAGCTCGACGGGGAGAAGCCGGTCGGCGAATACCAGCAGGTTGCCGACGTCAGCCTTGATGCAAATGGCAAGAAAGTAAAGAACGTGGTCTTCGCGCCACAACCTTCAATTTCTATCAGCCCGGAAGATCAGTACGACATTGAAAGCCGCCTGCATTTCACGATAAGCACGGACGAACTGCCTGAGTACAACGTGGTCTATCAGGGAACGCAGCAGGAAGATGACTTGCAGACTTACGTTTTTGACGCCGCGCCAAAGCAATTGGAGAAAGGCAAACGCTATTTCCAGGGGCGAATCTGGGTGGACGATCATGATTTTCAGATCGTAAGGATGGCGGGCAAGTCTGTCCCAGACATACTCCCGAAGAAGCACGGTAAAGGCAAAGGCCAGGAAAACCTTTTTCCCAAATTCACCACGTACCGCGAACAGATTGATGGAAAATATTGGTATCCGACATTTTCGATGACGGACGACACGCTCCACTTTCTCGGCAGCGACGTCCGCATAAAGGGGACGGTCAAGGCCACCGACTACAAGTGCGCGGGATCAGAGGTGGCGGGCGCCGGGGAGACACCTGGGCCGGGGCAGAAGAAGGCGAATTGAACACTCTTTGCCACCCTATGAGGTTTGAAGAGTGCTCCGCGATTACTTTCCATGGATTCTGCCTCAACAAATTGCGTAAATCCATGAACTCCCGAGGCTTACACTTACGTTTCGCCCTACCAGACGGCGACTTCTCATCTCTTGGGTGCATCTAATATCGATAGAAGCCAGCATTCCGCGTCCAAGGCCCTTATATTCATGAAATTTAGTCGCATCTTATTTTCCCCGACCGCAATCCTTCTCACGCTCGTGGGCGCCGCCTATTCGCAGGAAGGCGCGCTCAACCCCGATCCGCCGAAGGGCGTTACTTCACAGCAAATAATCGAGAAGTTTGCAGCCAAGGAGAAGGAGTTCAAAGAGGCGCGCGACCTCTATACGTTTCGCCAGGACGTGAAGGTGCAAACGCTGGACGGCGACACCGTGACCGGCGAATACCGGGAAGTCTTCGATGTGACTTACGACAATCAGGGCAGGCATTTGGAGAACGTGACTTATGCACCCCAAAATACGCTGACTGAAATCAGCATGTCGCCTGAGGACCTTCAAGACGTTCGTCATTTGCTGCCATTCGTACTCACTTCAGACGAGATTCCCGAATACGACATCCTCTACGTCGGCCAGCAGCAAGAAGATGAATTGCACTGCTACGTGTTCGACATCGCTCCAAAGAAGATCGAAGCCAAGAAGCGATACTTTCAGGGGCGGATATGGGTGGACGATAAGGATCTTCAGATTGTGAAGACCTCTGGCAAGACGGTGCCCGACATTCGCAAGAAGGACAACGAAAATCTGTTCCCCAAATTCACCACTTGGCGCGAACAGGTTGATGGCCGCTACTGGTTTCCTGCCTACACCAAGGCCGATGACACCTTACATTTCCGCAAAGCCGCTATCCAGGATGTTCACATTCGAGAAATCATCAAGTACACCGACTACCAGCGCTTCGGCTCGAAGGTGACGGTCACGTACGAAGGAAAAGAAATTCCAAAAGGCGAGCAAAAGCCGGACGACGAGCCAACAGCGCTGAGCCCTGAGCCCGAAGATGGGCTGATACCGGCCGTTATGTTAACAGTGACCGCTCGCCGCTCTTACTCAAAGCTCGTTGCTGGATTCCGCTGGTACCGCAGTCTAGTAGAACAAATACTTCCGCCACTTATCATCCGACCGTCCCATCAATCGCATGATATGACGGCTGGTGTGCAGATTGAAGGCATGCGGCTCTCGCATCAACTTCATGCTGGCCTCGAGCGGCAGTTGATTTCCCTTGCGGCGATTGCAATTATGGCAGCAGGCTACAAGATTCTCCCAGCTTGACGCACCTCCGCGAGAGCGCGGCACAACGTGATCAAGGGTCAAATCACTCGAGGAAAGTAGCTCTCCGCAGTATTGGCATGTGTTGCGATCGCGCAATAGTATGTTTTTACGTGACAGAGCCCGTGTCTGATGCGGAATTCGCCGGTATTCCAGCAAGCGAATGACTGACGGCACACGCAGCGCCAGCCGGGCAGCATGGAGAAAGTGTCCGTTCTCCTCTTCCGCCATGGCAACGCCCTTCAGCACCAGCACAATAGCCCGGCGCGCAGCACAGACGTTGATCGGCTCATACGAGGCGTTAAGCACCAGCACCGGCGCGTGCAGGGCATGAGCATCGCTTTCCTGATGAAAGCCGAAGACGGTGGCAGTGACGGTACTCCCAACCCTATCGGTCCCCGAATTGTGCCTGTGTCCTGACATTTTCATGATGCCTGCGCGGCCTCGAACTGCCGTCCAATTCCAAAAGCCCGGTTCTTCAGGGTGCGCGCCACGGTCGCGACCCAGACGTTCTGCGCGCCTGCCTTGCTCAGAATGCGGGCGCACTCGGAAGCGGTGGTTCCAGTCGTCATGACGTCATCCACCAGGAGAACGTCTCGGCCTTTTATTCTACTTAGATGCGTCGTCCGGAATGCTCCTCGCAGGTTCTCTACACGTTGCGGGCGGGTCAGGCCAATCTGCGAAACGGTTGGGCGGACTCGCTCCAGCACATCCGTTAATAGTCGCGCATCCGGCCACGCCAGTTCCTTCAACGCCTTGCGAGCGATCAGTTCTGCCTGATTAAATCCTCGTTCCCGTCGCTTGCCCCTATAAAGCGGGACGGGAATTACCAGAACCGACTCACTCTTTAGATCAAGCTTGCGGATGGCTTTGGCCAGCATCCTTCCCAGAACACTGGCAGCTGGCTCTACGCGCTCGTACTTCAGCAGATGAATCAACTCTCGCAAGCCGGCATCGTAGGCGCCGTAGGCCCTCGCTTTTAAGAAGTGCGGAATGTCCTGCTGGCATGAGAGACACTCATTCCCCTTCTCGGAAAACCGGAGATCCCCTTGCAACTTCCCACTCCTCCCAATATCGGCGAGAAGTGGGGCACCCCCATTTTGGGGGCCGGCACCTTCACTCAGAGTGGAAGCTAAACCATCCCCGCATATTTCGCAGGTTGCACCCGAGACCGGCGCCATCGCCAAAAGGCAGGTAGGACAGACGGGAAGCCGGGAAATGTTTTCGAGAGGGACACCGCAGAGACGGCAATCGGAAGGAAACAGCGCAGCAAACACGCCTTGCGCGACGACGACCGCTCCCGAAACCATTGCATGCAAATGGGTTTGCGCTGCGGGAACAGCCTGGCGAGTTGTGTCTCCGGTACTGCTGAAGACCTAGCCTCCCTCATACGGCGCCTGGTTAGGCTCCAGCCGCATGAATTGCATTCAGTATAGCTGGGAGTCTTGACACTAGCAATTGCTCAGGCGGCTGCGTGGGGATGTACCGGGCGGTGGTCCCGCTCGCGAACCGGGATCAGGGCAGAAGCATTCATCCGCAGGTAGCAATTGGCGCAACGGACTGGTTTTAGAAGGAAGAACGGCAGAATGTATTTTTCCAGGAAGGTACGGCGTCGAGAGCGAAATGCATCCGAACTGCCGCAGTCCGGACAATGAAAACGGCTTCCAAACATGACTGAAACACCTCAAAATCCTGGCAAGAGGGCGAATCAGACGGTGGCGTAATTCATTATAGGGGCGTCGGCCCCAAATCCGGCACGGGAATTAGTACATGCATCGCACTTGTAAATCGGCCATGGCCCGTGCTAAGGTGCGGCGCGGCCAGTACAGGTTGTATAAACACCACGGACGCGGAAAAGATGCGTGGAAGCAATCAGCAGTCAGCATTCAGCACTCAGCCAAACTAGATGTCTGACTAGCACAGGCTGAGCGCTGAGTACTGAGTGCTGAACGCTGAACGCTAAAACTGGAAAGGACCCTCATGAGCATACCCCCAAATCCCCCGGCAGGTCCGCAAAAACACCAGCCGTTTGTTCCCGAAACCATGGAGATGAAGGAGTTCACCTTCCGGGCTGTATTTCTTGGCCTGATCATGACGGTTGTGCTGGGCGCGGCGAATGCGTATCTCGGATTGCGTGCGGGAATCACGATTGCGGCGACCTATCCAGCCGCCGTAATTGGGATGGCGGTGCTGCGCATTTGGAAAGGGACGGTGCTTGAGGAAAACATCGCGCGAACATCAGGAACGATTGGCGAAGGAATCGCCGCAGGAGCGATCTTCACCATTCCCGCGTTCCTGATGTCGAAGTGTTCTGGGCGTACTGTTTATCTCACTCGTGCGGCGCGGCATGGTCGAAGATCCTGAGCTGCCGTTTCCTGAGTCGGTCGCAGCCGGAGAGATACACAAAGCTGGACGCCGGGGAGCGCAAGCGGCCAAGTACCTATTCTGGAATATTGGCGTTGGCGGCCTGACTTACATTCTGGGCCGATTCGGCTTGTTCGCAGACAATCTGGACATTCACTATCAGATAGGAACCCTGGGACGAAGTCAGGTGCGGCTTGGCACCACGCCGGATGCCAACGTACTTGCTGCCGGTGGCGCGAGCACGTTTGCGGCGCCCAATGTGAGTCCTGCGTATCTGGGCGTTGGCTATATCATCGGCGTCCGCCTTGCCTCGATTCAGTTCGCCGGCAGCGTGCTGGCCTGGGGATTGATCGTGCCTCTTCTCATTTTTCTCATGGGGCCCGAACTGCGCAATTATCTTCCCGCTGGTACGCACGACGACTGGGCCGGCATGGCAGTTGCGATCTGGAGATTCATCGTCCGACCGATCGCTGTGGGCGGGATGCTGGTCGGCGCCGCCAACACATTGATCGGCATGCGCAAGAGCCTGACCATCGGGCTGAGTCGAGCGATTGCAGACCTGCGAAAAACTGCCGCGGACCAGGCCAAGTTGTCACGCACCGAACGATATATGAGTTCGAAAGTTGTGTTTGGTCTGATAGCCGTGATGTTCGCGCTGATGTGCCTTCTGTACATCCATATTTCTGGACTCGGACTGCCCGCAATTTTGGCGGCCGTGGTAATGCTGATCGTTGGATTTTTCTTCGCAACAATCTCCGGCAGCCTGTGCGGATTCATCGGCTCATCCAACAACCCGGTTTCCGGATTAACGCTTTCGACGCTCTTAATTGCGGCCCTGCTAATGGTTTCTTTAGGCGCCAAGGGGCCACAGGGAGTTGCCGTGGTGTTGGGCGTGGCAGCGGTGGTGTGCGTGTCGTCATCGGTTGCCGGCGAACTGTTGCAGGATTTCAAAGTCGGATACATCCTCGGAGGCAC
>QHZV01000221.1:6950-8712 GCA_003224785.1 Acidobacteriota bacterium | reverse complement strand
TGGTAGCCGGCAGTTGGCTGCCCCTCAGGCAGGATTGATGGCAGCTCTCGCGCAAGGAATTGTCGGAGGCGACATGCCCTGGCCGCTGGTCGGCGTTGGCATTTTCTTTGGCATTGCCATGATCATGATGCAGGTGCGCAGCCCAATGCTCGTGGCCGTGGGTATGTATCTGCCGTTTGAGACGACGTTCGCAATATTTGTTGGCGGCGTGTTTCGATCGCTCGGTGATTGGATGGCCAAGCGTCGCGGCTACAACGAAGCCCAACAGGCACGCGTGGAAAATTCGGGCGTGCTCACTGCATCCGGGCTGATCGCAGGCGAGTCGTTGATGGGATTATTTTGGGCGGCACTCGTCGCTCTAGCGCTTGCGCAGCAGCATTGGTTGCAGGGAGCGGCGGCTGTGGCCAAGAGAATCACGTCCTGGCAGTTCTTCTCGCATCCGTTGTATATAGTGGGATTGGTCGTGATGGGATTGTTGGCGCTGCTTATGATCGCATTGCCGCTCACGGCCGCGGGCAGTCCAGAAGAACCGGCTCCGCCAAAGTCAATCATGTAAAAGTATTTCTAACCTCGAAGGCCACAAAGCTACACAAAGGAACAGCGAGAGAGCCCTCCTTTGTGGACCTTAGTGCCGGTGGTTTACTGCATTCATGTCCATAGCCGAGAACGTCGCGGACATAACCAAAAGAGTTGACCTTTCCGCGCAACGATCGCCCCGCAATCCGCAAGAAATCACTTTGATGGCAGTCGCCAAGACTGTCTCCGCCGATCGCATCCGTGAAGCTTACGATGCCGGCATTCGTGTGTTTGGCGAAAATCGCGTGCAGGAGTTCGCAAGCAAAGCCGATGCGCTCCGGAATTTAGCGGAAGCCGAGTGGCACTTGATTGGGCATCTGCAATCCAACAAGAGCGCGAAGGCCACGGAATTATTTGGGCATGTAGATTCGTTAGATTCGATCCGACTGGCGGAGAAGCTCAATAGTGCAGCTTCGCAGTTCGGCAAACAACTTTCCATCCTTATCGAGATCAACATCGGTAGCGAGCAGGCGAAGAGCGGCGTTGCGCCCGATTCGCCGGAGCTTGAGAGTTTGCTCGGGATCGCGCCTGAGCTTTCATCACTTGAGTTTCGCGGACTAATGACAGTGCCGCCGTATAACGAAGATCCCGAGCAGTCTCGTCCATATTTCCGCAGAATGCGAGCGCTGTTCGAGCAGATCAGGTCACGAAACCTTCAAGCCATCCGAATGGATGTTCTCTCCATGGGCATGTCGCACGATTTCGAAGTCGCGATTGAAGAGGGCTCGACCTGCGTGCGAATTGGAACAGCCATCTTCGGAGAGAGAGTACCTCAAGCTGGATAATATTACGGCGAAGACGCCCCTACCCCCACAAATTTGATCTTCGGAAGCTCAGTAGGCCCAGAAAGGGCCGGTGCCTATCGGTGTATTTCTCGTTTCAATCGCGGTGAACACGTTGCGGCCAAAAAAGAACGGTAATCCCCAATCGAAATTTCCAGCCGACGGCCCACCCAGGTTCGGAAACACACTATCGCCGCCGTTCGCGAATAATGTCGCAGCGCTATCAATCGTGAAATTGACTGTGTTGCTCGTCCCGTTTGAGCCGCGGTTTAGGGCTGAAAGGCTGTCGGGTGACGACGGGCAATAAAACCCGTGTTCCGACGAGGAGCACGGCGGAATTCCGGATGCGCTACTAGTCAGAAAGAAGTACGCGTTCGATCCGCTGTCAAGAAAACCGGGGTATG
>QHZV01000221.1:0-6782 GCA_003224785.1 Acidobacteriota bacterium | reverse complement strand
CGCCGGGCTGGGCAATAATTTGGCACGCCGAGGTGGGACATGCGTAATAAACACCGGGATTGCCTGCTCCGCTAACCGCGCAGGCGTTGCCGCAGTCTTGTATGAAGAAACCGATGCCGAGAATTCCGTTGGCTCCGAGCGCGCCAAGCGTTTGCTGCGGCTTTCCGTGGCTGCTGCAGCTGGCCGGAACCATGGAAAATGCGGAATCGCCAATCACCTGAATCGGAATTGAACTCGCCGCTTCACCTGCCAATTTCACATCAGCAGTTTTTACTGGTCCCCACATCGTGCTAAGGACAAACTGAGCACATTCAGCAACCGGATTTCCAGTCGCGTCGTTCTGTTGCGGGAGCGAAACCGTCAGCGCCGATGCAAGTACTCGCAAGCCGAAAGAGCCGGTATCCACGAGAACGTTGTTTATAGTTTGGCAAGTTGAGCTTCCCGGAGCGCAAATGGTCACATTCGTAAACACTCCGTTCGCATAGTTACCGTTCGGACCGCCATTGACCGAAACTGCCTGAACATTACCTCCGGAACTCGAAGACGACGTCGAGGAGTGGCTCGATCCGCCGCAGCTCGACCAGAGTGCCGCATACGCAAGGGCGAGCATGATTCTGAGTTCGCGCGAACTAGCGAAGTGCATCGGCTGTGACTCCACTCGGCATTTTGCCGCGCAGGTAGGCCCTTCCCATGCTGAACCTCATGTGTCCCGAAGATTCAACCACAAGATCGCCGGTTTCCACGTGGACCATGCGTGCCACGCGCGTTTGCGCAGATTGCGACGCCTGAACGTATTCGTCAAAGTGCGTGCCCAGCAGCTGGCGCAGATCTGGAGTGAAAGCTCCCTGCCATGAGACTGCGAATACAGTTCCGGCGGGTGAAACAAACTCTTTGATCGTCGTGCCCGCGGGCAATGACAATTCGTGAACAGAATAAGACTGGCCGACACCAACCCGGACCTGAGCATTCATTCGCGCCTGGTCGGAGCGAATTGATGAGACGTCTTCCCCTAAAGTTGCGAATGCTGCCGCGGCTACAAACAATGTGGCGAAGAATACGATGCTTCGCGAGACTCTTCTCATAGCATGCACAACAAATGGACCTGGCATGAGCCCAAGTACTTACCGGGTAGTTGGATTTGGATTGTGTTTTTGGGGGTTGCTTGCGAAAGCACTGGCGAGTGTAAAAGGTTTATCCGAGAGGCAGCCCGCTTGGGCTGGCAGGTTCTAAGGTTTTTCGTAAGCCGGGAACGAACGCCGGGAAAGTCGAGTATGGGTCCCAGTCCTGAGGAGTCGGAGCCAGGCACCACCAGTTGGCAGGCTGCTCAAGGCTGATTCCGACCAGCCAATACTTGCCCGACGTCTTCAGGGGAATGCTGTTAACTACACGTGCCGTGGCGCAAGCTCGGCCGGGTAAATCATCAACCCGGACCTGCATCCCCGGCTCGAGCGGATGACTGAAACGGACACCGCACCCCAGCGGATTCACCACGAGCGTGTGGCAACTTTCGGAAAACTTGGTGGAAGGATCGAGGCTGGTAAGCCGCACAGGAATCTGCGCCTGCACTCTTGTGCCGCGCCGACGCTGCGGACTTTCCATGCAGGTCCTCATATATCGACTTGATTCTAAGCGCGTGAACAGCGGCTTCCCGCAGGCTATTCGCCCGAGATCAAACCGAAGTAACTGACCAACATTCAGTAGAAAGACAACGTCCCGCATTGCCGTGCCCTGCGCACTGTCCACGTAAAGAAGACGAGTCCGAGAGGAAGGAGCACGAGAGAAAAAAGGAAAAGGGATTCGATTTGGCGGAGCAACGCCACTGAATTGCCGGCTTCGAAAATGGCTAGCCTCATTCCAGTCAGCGAGTGCGTGAACGGCAGCAAGTTTGCGAGAAGCTGCAAGGGCCTGGGCAGAGCGTTCACAGGAAAGAGCGTCCCCGCCATCAGCCAGGCGCACGAGCCAAACAGCCAAAGCACTGCCGAACCTTTCTGGATGGAAATCTGCAGGCCGGCGGCGATCAGCCCGATCGCAGCGGCTATCAGCAAAGAAAGCACCATGACGGCAGCGCCGCCAACTGCGCTCAGCTTTACCGGGGGCGCAAAGAAGAGCATGCCACTCCCCACGTATAAGACGAACTGCACTGCGTTGCCGGCGAATGATGACAATGCGCTCAGAAGAAGTAGTTGAGCGGGCGGGGTGGACGTGGTCATAAGGGCTTCGAGCGTGCCGCCTTGCTGCGCCTCTTGAATCGCCTGCAGAAAAGCGTGAATGCCAGCGATCAGAAATGTATAGAACCCAGTCCCCACGATCAGGAATATGACGTACGGCATTCCGTCCGGGCGAAACTGCGGCCCGACTGCGCGCGCCAAATAGTAAAAAGTGGCAAGTTGCAGGGCCGGCGAAACCAGGCTAAAGACGATGCCGTTGCGATATCGCAGGCCGGTGAGAATGTCTTTTTTTATTACCGCTGTAGCCTTGGCGAAGATCATGCTGGGACCTCTTCATTCCAGCCGATTGAGCTTTGCTCCGCAGTGTTCAGGTAGAACTCGCGGAGTTGCCGTTCGCTCAGGCTGCGCGTTCTTGTTGTCGCAACTACCGAACCTTTTTTTAGGATGGCAACACGCTCGCACACCGCCGACGCTTCGGCAAAGTTGTGCGTCGCAAGCAGAATCGCGATTCCTCTTGCGGAGAGTTCGTGGATCAGTTCCCAAAGCTGCGATGCGGCAGCAATATCCAGGCTCCGGGAAGGCTCGTCCAGCAGCAAGACTGACGGTCGCTTGAGCAGTGCGCGCGCAATCGCAAGCCGCTGGTGCATTCCAGACGAGAACTTCATCACCTGCTTTTCCGCGACGTCGCCAAGTAACACGCTCATTAGCGCAGACTCGACGCGATCTCGGCAATCGTGGCGTGCTACATCTTCAAGCGCGGCAAAGAATTCCAAATTTTCTCGGGCGGTCAGGCGCGGGAAAAACGAACGCTCAGAGGCGATGGCGAAACCCACTCGCCTGCGAACTTGCTGTCCGTGTGAGCGCGTATTAAATTCCGCCACGCTAACTCGACCGGCATCCGGAAGCAAAACGGTTGAAATCAGTTTTAATGTGGTGCTCTTGCCGCTTCCGTTCGGGCCGAGTAGTCCCAACACTTCACCGGCTGCGACTTCGAGCGAAACGTGTCTCAGCGCGTGGGTTTCTTCATTCACGGTCCTGGAGAAGAAAGCCCGCTGCCGGAAGGTCTTGCTGACGGATTCAAGTACGACCATGTTCATTGTTGTCGTCAGTGCAATGACGGATACTTATCAACTGAAAGTCTCTGTAGGAAGATTCTAAGGACGCAACCGAGGATTGAACGATGAGAATCGTGGGTGGACATAGTTAGTTCACAGCGGGTTGGTTCACAATCACAGCATGGCGACCACAGCAAAATCCGAGATTGCAGCCTCCGAGCGATGCGAGTCGCGCTATTCGCCGGAGTTTGAGTTGTTGCTTGCCTGTTGTGCGCACCGGCGGGATAGCGATCGTTTAGCTCAGGCGCTCGGGTCGCGGATTGACTGGGAGATTGCATTGCGGCTTGCGGAGCACCATCGCGTGCTGCCGGCCTTACATGCGGCGATGAGCGCACGCGATGACCTGCCTGCCAGCATCGCTTCGGCTATCAGGTCACGCGCGGAAAAGAATGCGTTGAAGGCGCTGCGTTTCTCGGCGGAACTGGCGAGGATCGCCCGTTCGTTTGCTGAGAGAGGCGTTGAGGCTCTCGCGCACAAGGGGCCGCTATTGGCGCAGCTTTTGTATGGCGATCCGGCGATGCGCCAGTTCGGAGATTTGGATTTTCTGGTGCGACCGGCGGATGTGGCGAGGGCGAAGGCAACACTGCGGGATTTGGGTTACGAGTTACAGCTGCATCTTTCGCCACGGCAGGAGCGAGCCTATTTGCGGTCGGGATACGAATACGTATTCGCGCGCGGCGGTCAGCGGAATTTGCTGGAACTGCAGTGGCGACTTTTGCCTGGATTTTATGCGGTCGAGTTCGACATTGACGCGATATTTGAGCGGTCCGTCGAGGTCACTGTCGAAGGATTCCGCGTGCGAACCTTGGGTTGCGAAGATTTAATGCTGGCGCTCTGCGCCCACGCCGCCAAGCACGGCTGGGCGCAACTAGGCATGCTGCGCGACATCGCCACCCTTTCCGACTTCCAGCTGAATTGGGGATGGATATTGAAGGAAGCGAGACGGCTTGGGATTGTGCGGATTTTGACGATTTCTATTTCGCTGGCGGCGGGCCTTCTCGGTTGTGGGATTCCGGATGCGATTGCCTCGACTGGAGAAATTCCATCCTCAGAAAAATTAATCCACGATCTGGAGCGCCGAATCTCGGATGGTCAAGACCCGGACACGAACTCGCTGCGATATTTTCGTGATTTCGCGCGCACGCGCGAAGGCTGGCAGGACCGCGCGCGGCTTGCGGCACGGCTGGCGCTGACACCAAGCGTCGGTGAGTGGGAGAGTGTGCGAATACCGGGCCCGCTGTTTCCGCTGTACCGTTTGGTAAGAATTGGTAGGCTGCTGAAGCGCGCTTGCTCGCTCTAAACAAGCTTCGAAACTGTTTTCCCTTTCGTGAGGCCCATTTGAATTGCTTCTGCAACGTGAATGGCTTTGCGCCCGGTGCACTGTTCGATCTGCTCACGGCAACTGAAGCCGTCGGCAATGATCAGTGAGTCCTCAGGGACCAGACGCACTGCCGGCAGCAGCTCAAGTTCGCCGATCGCAACTGACAGATCGTACTTTTCTTCCTCAAATCCGAAGGCTCCGGCCATTCCGCAACAACCAGGCGAGGGCATCTCGTAATCCATGCCCATGCGTTGAAGGACCCGTTCTTCGTCGGCCATCTTCATCATTGATTTGTGATGGCAGTGCCCATGCACAAGGGCTTTCCGATGCACGGCCGGAAGTTGAAACGCTTGGGCCTTTTTCTCGATGAATTCGCTGAACAGAAATACTTGCTGCGACAATTTGGTTGCGCGCTCATCCTCGGGAAAGAGATTCAGCAATTCGTCTCGAAACACAGAAGCGCAGCTGGGTTCGAGAACCACGACAGGAGTTCGCTGCTCAATTTCGGCGCTGAGAACGTCGAGAGTTCCTATCAATAATCTTTTCGCGCGGTCGAGCATGCCGAAATCGTACAGGGGACGGCCGCAGCAAACATTTCCATTCGGCAACCGCACTTGCCATCCGGCGGCTTCGAGTACTTCGACCGCAGCTATTGCCGTTTCGGGATGGAAATAGTTATTGAAGGTGTCAGGCCACAGCACGACTTCAGGCGCTCCGATATTCTTCGGCTTTCGTTTCCGGAACCATCCGCGAAAACTCAGCCTCGCAACTGTTGGGATCTTTCGTTTCCGCGAAACGCCAAGCAGAGATTTAGCAACATCGCGCAGCAAAGGCGCTTGCGTCAGGAGATTTGAGAGCGATGGCACAACCGACGCACGCCGCGCCCAGCGGTCGATTTGGCCGAATGCGTAATGCCTGAGCGGTCGCATGCGGCCTTCATGGTGGTGAGAAAGAAACTCGGCCTTGTAGGTCGCCACATCTACTCCGACCGGGCAATCGCTCTTGCATCCTTTGCAGGAGAGACACAAATCGAGCGCAGATTTGACATGGGGATCGCGCCATTGCTCGCGGACGACTTCGCCACGAGTCATCTCCCAAAGCAAGTGCGCCCGGCCGCGAGTCGAGTGCTCCTCCTCGTGCGTGACGCGGAAGCTGGGGCACATGACTCCGCCCTCATATTGACGGCACTTGCCAACGCCCACACACCGCAGGGTCGCTTCCGCCAGACTGCCGTGGTCGTGAGGAAATTTGAAATGGGTTTCGGGCTGCCAGGGTTTCTGGTCGGCGCCCAGGCGCAAGTCGTGATCCATACGATTCGGGCGGACCAACTTGCCTGGATTCATTTCCCAATCGGGGTCCCAAAGCGACTTGAATTTCTGAAACGCTTCGATAAGTTCAGGGCCGAACATCTTAGGCAACAACTCCGCACGGGCTTGGCCGTCTCCGTGCTCTCCCGAGAGAGAGCCGCCGCACGAAACCACCAAGTCAGCGGCATCATTCATGAACTCACGGAACTTCTTGATGCCTTCTCCGGATTCCAGGTCGAAGGTGATTCGATTGTGCGCGCAGCCGTCACCGAAGTGGCCGTACACGACACAGCCGTAGCCGTAGGCATCCGTCAGCTTGCGCAGATCACGCAGATACCCTCCGAGTTTCTCCGGCGCGACTGCAGCGTCTTCCCATCCTTCCCAGGTTGCAGGCTCCCCGGGGACCCGAGACACCGCGCCCAGCGCGGATTCTCGTACGTCCCAAACTTTTCGCGCTTGGTGTTGATCGCTCAGCAGATGGAACGTTGGCGGATGTGTGCTGCGGCTTAATGCTTTTATCAGTCCTCGCGCTTGCGATTCGGCGGCGGAAATCGTGTCCGCCCCAAACTCAGCCAGCAACCATCCTCCGCCTTCAGGAAGCAAGGCCAGCCCATCAAGATTCATTTCACGGCGACGTGTGTATTCGATGAGAAGGCTATCCATGCCTTCAAGCCCAATGGGACCATGCGTGAGGACTTCAGGAACAAGATCTGCGGCCTCGAAGACGTCGCGGCAACCGATCGCGAGCAGTACGCGCGCCTGAGGGCTTTCAACAAGACGGCAAGTTGCCTCGAGCACAGTGACGCACGTACCTTCCGATCCAACCAATGCGCCCGCGACATTGAAGCCGTTCTCCGGCAGCAGAAAATTC
>QHZV01000220.1:18252-21032 GCA_003224785.1 Acidobacteriota bacterium | reverse complement strand
TGATGTCGTAAGATTCCTCCAGGTCCTTAACAGACTTGCGTAGCTGCTCGGTCCGGGCTACGACCAAGCCCTCGATATCGGTCTCGTAGATCGCCTTTTGAGCTTGTTCGGTTCGGGCACTGATGAGCATTTCGAGTTCCGCGTCGCTCATAATCCTAAGGTTGAATTTCGACAGCAGCCACGATATTGCTCTGATCACACCACCTCCCCAACCAACGATTATCCACACCATAACGCGAGTGCGCCGGGGAAGTAAGACAAAATTGTAGCTATCAATCTTGGGTGGCTACCGAAGGGCCCATGCTATACTTTCGTATCCCAACGCCCTTGAACTCGCACGGAGGTTTGTATCGATAAACGTTTTATCCGCACAAATGATCGTATTCGCGCCCGCGAAATTCGCGTGATTGGCGATGAAGGCGAGCAGATCGGCATCATGCCGCCTTTTGACGCTCTCAAAATGGCACGCGAAAAGAACCTTGATCTGGTAGAGATCTCTCCCACCGCGCAACCTCCGGTTTGCCGCATCATGGATTACGGGAAATTTCTGTATCAGCAGGAGAAGAAAGAACGCGAGGCCAAGAAGCACCAGAAGACAATCACCGTCAAAGAAGTGAAGTTCCGCATCAACGTGGACGATCACGACTACGAGACCAAAAAGAACCACGTGCTGCGTTTTCTGGACGAAGGTGACAAGGTCAAGGCGACGATTTTTTTCCGCGGTCGCGAGATGACACGCACCGGTTTGGGACGCGGAATTCTTGAACGGCTGATTAAAGATATTGGCGAACGCGGGATCGTGGAATTTCGTCCGCGGCAGGAAGGCAATACGCTGCACGCGATCCTGGCGCCGGTCGCGAAGAAGCCTGAGGGCAAGCACGTGGCGGCGGCGGTCCAGCAACCGCGAGCGAGCCAAGCGTAGTTTTCAAGCACTGATATTCAGCATTCAGCCAGTTCAGAGCAGTGAATCTCGCTCGCTGAGGGCTGAGTACTGAATGCTAAGATAAAATCATGCCAAAATTAAAAACACACAAAGGCGCGGCCAAGCGCTTCAAGAAGACGGGGACAGGCAAAGTGAAGCGCAACAAAGCGTTCTTGCGGCATATCCTCACGTCGAAACGAAAAAAGCGCAAGAGCCAGCTCGGGACCTCGACGCTAGTCAGCGACGCCGATGAAGCAAAAGTAAAAAGAATGATTCCGTACTAGCTCATGAGCAGGATTTTCAATCGCAGGAAAGTTCTTTTAACACTCGCTGCGATTGTGGTTTTGCCGGTCAGCTGGTGGATATCCGCAGGGCTTCGGGGACGGCTGATGGCGCGTTATGACCTCGCGCGCGGACATTACAGAGTGTTGGCTTACGGGCTGCCACGACCTGGAGTCGTGGAATATAGGCAGCTTCTGAGAGAGCATTACGGCGTGGAATATAGGCAAGTCGCGTTGTGTATTGTTTCTCCATCACTGATCTCGTACGTGGATGCATACGATGGAGTAAGCGCTGCCGCCATCCATCGTAAGTTCGGACACGACCTATTGCGGGAGAGCTGGGACGAAGCTCATAAGGAATGGCAAGAGAAACATAAGGCTGAATTGCAGGACGTCAGCCAAAGCGAGTGAAGAGGCACATCCTGCCTCCAGCCGCTAATTTAGAAAGCAAAAAGGAGCTCGACCATGCCTCGTGTAAAACGCGGAAGCAAACGCCGCGCTAAACGTAAAAAAATATTAGACCGCGCCAGCGGTTATTTCCTGACAAAATCCAAGCTCTACCGGTCGGCGAAAGAAGCCGTAGATCGCGCGCTGAAGTTTGCCTACTCGGGGCGCAAACAGAAGAAGCGCCAATACCGCTCGCTCTGGATTGTGCGCATCGGCGCCGCTGCCAAGCTGAACGGCATGAGCTATAGCCAGCTCATCCATGGATTGAAGACGGCGGGCATAGAGCTTGACCGCAAAATCCTGGCTGACCTGGCGGTGAACGATGCCGCTGCGTTTAAGAGCCTCGCCGAGCAGGCGAAGGGCGCTCTCAGCGGGGCCTGAGCGAAGTCGAAGGGGCGGGACCGCGTAAACGGAGCTATCAGCCGTCAGCTTTCAGCAAAAAGGTACCCGGGGAGTTGTGTACCAGGGCACGGCTTCAGCCGTGCCGCGTGATCCCTTATACTCTGTCATTCCGAGCGAAGCTGGATTATTCGCGAAGCGAATGGTCCATCGTAGTCGAGGAACCTGCTGTTCGCCGCGAGGCTCAAGCGGCGCTGATTCTAAGGCATGCCCTACACCGTTCCCAAACTGAAAGATTTCTCCGCGAAGGCGCTCGACAGCGCAGTCGAGAAACTGCTCTCTGCTTTGGAAAAGGAATTTGCCACCCTCAAAAACGCCGATGACCGCAAGGCTTTCCGCGATCGATGGCTTGCACGCAAAGACGGTATTCTCGCGCAGATTAACGAACTCTGGCTGAAAGCTGCTCCGAAAGAGGCGAAACGCGAAGTCGGTCAGTGCGTCAACAAGCTGAAAGCTGAAGTCGAGCAGAAGATCGAAGCCGCGCTCAATGCCGCGCCAGCACAGACAGCAGAAGCCGCAATCGACATTTCCCTTCCCGGCATTCGCCACCCCATTGGCGCCGAGCACCCGATCATTCGCACGCAAAATGAAATCATCGGCGTATTCAAGAATCTGGGATATTCCGTCGCTGAAGGACCGCTGATCGAGACCGCTTACTACAATTTCGAAGCGCGCAATTTTCCGCCGAACCATCAGGCGCGCGATACGCAGAACACTCTGTTTCTCGCCAA
>QHZV01000220.1:16220-18223 GCA_003224785.1 Acidobacteriota bacterium | reverse complement strand
ACCCTACGAATTCTGATTCCGGGAAAAGTTCACCGCAACGATCCCCCCGACGCGAGCCACTCGCCGATGTTTCATCAGGTTGAGGGCTTGGCTGTGGACACGAACATCACGTTTGGCGATCTCAAAGGCACACTCGACCATGCCATGAAAGCGCTGTTCGGCTCCGCTGTGAAGACCAGCTTTCGTCCTTCTTTCTTTCCGTTCACAGAACCGAGCGCGGAGATGTTCGTTTCGTGCTTTATCTGCGGCGGGAGCGGCAGGCGAGGCGATGACGATGCCCCGTGCCGTCCGTGCAAGCAGACCGGATGGATCGAAATTCTCGGCTGCGGCATGGTTGATCCCAACGTGTTCGAGTTCGTGAAGCATAACGGCTACGATCCCGAAAAGATTTCCGGCTTCGCCTTCGGCATGGGCGTGGACCGCATCGCTATGCTGAAATACGGGCTTGATGATTTGCAATTGTTCTTTCAGGGCGATGTGAGATTTTTGGAGCAGTTTTTGTAAGACCGTGTGGCGCGGGCGCCCTCGCCCGCGAAGCTGTTGAACATGTTCCAAGCTAACAATGAAACTTTCACCTCAATGGATCCGCGACTTCGTTGATCTCAGCGTTGAGGATGGTCAACTCGCCGAGGACCTGACGAGCATCGGGATCGCAGTTGAAGGGAGTGCGGGCGAGGGCCCGCACACCGTCTTCGAAATGGAGATCGGGACCAATCGTCCTGACGCGATGAATCACTATGGCGTCGCGCGAGAAGCAGCGGCTTTCTATGGAGTTCCGCTCAAGCCGATCGAGACCTCAGCGGCTAAAGCCGCAAATACGGGGGCGACGAGCGGCTCGGCTAAAGCCGAGCCCTTTCAAATCGACATCGAAGATGCCGGGGGCTGCGCTCGTTATACTGCGCAAATTGTCCGAGGCGCAAAGATCAAAGCGTCGCCGGCGCATATCGCAAGCCGCCTCGCTCTGGTTGACCAGCGTCCGATCAACAATGCAGCCGACGCGTCAAACTACACATTGTGGGAGATGGGGCATCCCACGCACGCGTTTGATCTCGACCTTTTGCAAGGCGGCAAGATCGTGGTTCGCCGAGCGAGGCCTGGCGAAACCCTAAAAACTCTCGATGGCGTTGACCGCAAGCTTTCGCCTGAAGACCTGATCATCGCCGATGCGAATCGTCCCGTCGCTCTGGCGGGGGTGATCGAATCCGCATGGTTTGATCCCGTCGCCGTGCGCAAGACCGCTAAACGCCACGCCATGCACACGGATGCTTCGCATCGCTTCGAGCGCGGCGCAGATTATGGCGCGACTCCGATCGCCTGCGCATTGGTGGCGCAGAGAATCATCGAATCCGGCGGAGGCGAACTCGATGGCGAACTGATTGATGCAGTCGCGCGTGAGTTAGACCAGGCGCCGGTCGTGCTCCGCGTTTCCCAAGTGCAGCGCATTCTCGGCGCGAAGCTTGAAACCCATGAGATCGTCGCGATTCTCAAGCGGCTCGGCTTCGAGTTCATTCCCGAGCCCGGCTCGCAGCCGGAATTTTCTGTTCGTATTCCGAGCTGGCGGCTTGATGTGGAACGAGAAATTGATTTGATCGAAGAAATCGCCCGGCTGCATGGGTACAACAAGTTTTCAAATACGTTACCCGGGTTTTCAGGCGCGGTCATCGAGACTCCTGACGCGAAGAAACACGCCAAGATTCGATCTTCCCTACTCGCACTCGGCTACCATGAGGCTGTCTCGCTCAGCTTCATCTCGCACGAAGATGCCGAGACGTTTTCCTCGTCGCCAGTCATCGAACTCGCCAATCCGATCAGCGAAGAAGCTTCGCTGATGAGCAGTTCTCTGGTGCCCGGCATGTTGAATTTGTTGGCCTACAATCTGAATCGCGGAACCGACAACGTGCGGCTGTTCGAGGTGGGAGATGTTTACGAAACCGAAGGCGATGGGACCGCCGAGCATAGCCGCATCTGCCTGGGAGCGACTGCTTCGGATATTGCAAGCAATC
>QHZV01000220.1:7577-16144 GCA_003224785.1 Acidobacteriota bacterium | reverse complement strand
GAGCACAAAGCACTAAGCTTCGATGATCAAACGTCGGATTATTATCAGCCGGGTTGCTCCGCCCGCGCGCTGATGGATAGCGAAGTGATCGCGCAGTTTGGGCAACTCCATGTACAAGTGGCCACCAAACGTAAACTTCGCCAGGATGTATTTATCGCCGAGATTTTCGCCGATCGGCTCCTGAAGCGGCGACTGCGAGAAATCCGTTACGTGCCGCTACCGAAGTTCCCTGCTGTGGAACGCGATTTTTCGTTCGTGTTTGCTGACGAGATCACGTTCGACAAGATACAAGCCGCAGTCAACGCAGTCGCGCTGGCTGAATTGCGCAGTTTTCTGCCCATAGAGATTTTCCGTGGCGGGGCGGTTGCAGCCGGCAGCTTCTCCATACTGTTGCGCGCGAAATTCCAATCAGCGGAGCGGACGCTACGGGAAGAAGAAGTGGCGGTTTGGTCCGCGAAGATCGTCGCTGCCCTGCAAGGACTTGGCGGCACGCAGAGAGCTTAGCAGCAAACCAAAAGCTCTTCGCCGCAGAGAACGCCGAGTTCGCAGGGAAAACGCGCTTTCCCGTACAGCCCAAGGTTCGCTTTCGATATTAAAATATTGCTTAGCACATGGCCGACTCCGTCAAACTGATCGAATGCCCCCGCGACGCATGGCAAGGCTTGCAAGAGCAAATTCCCGCTGACCTCAAGGTGGACTACCTCAAAGCCCTGATCAGCGCAGGTTTTAAGCACATCGATGCTGTTTCGTTTGTGTCATCCAAAGCCGTGCCGCAGATGGCCGATTCCGAAGCTGTCCTCAAAGAACTCGATCCCCCCGACGACGTCGAAATCATTGGCATTGTGGTGAATGAGAAGGGTGCTCAACGCGCCATCAACACCCAGGCCGTGAGCACACTGGGCTTTCCCTATTCGCTCTCCCCGACTTTTCTTCGCAATAACCAGCGGCAAACTCCTGAGGAATCTCTCGATGAGTTGGAAAAAATACAAAACAAGGCTGACGATGGCGGCCTCGGGCTGGTCGTCTATATCTCAATGGCGTTCGGCAATCCGTACGGCGATGATTGGAGTATCGAAGAGGTCGTCAACGCCATTGATATTCTGGAATCCAGCGGAGTAAAAACAATTTCGTTAGCAGACACGGTTGGCCTCGCTTCATCTGATCAAATCCGTGGGCTAATTTCAGCGACAATCGAGAAATACGGATACCTTGATATCGGTGCGCATTTGCACAGCCGCCCCGATGTGGCAGCCCAGAAGGTTCTCGCCGCTTATGACGCTGGCTGCCGTCGCTTCGATTCGACCATCGCAGGACTGGGCGGCTGTCCCTTCGCGCAGGATGCTTTGGTGGGAAACATCGCGACTGAAACTGTGCTGCACGCGTTGAAGCAGAGAGACGCGGAATTGCCCGCGCTCAAATCTCTCGACGCATTGTTACGAGCTTCAGCGGAGATTGGCGCTCGTTACACGCTCTCCCATGCTGCGGACTAACGAACGGAATTCGCTCCGACACTGGAAGTGAGGACCGATGGTGTTGGGATGACCGGCTGATACGATTTGAATCCTGCTCTCTCCATACCTCGTTGCGCCTCGGGATTCTCCATAAATATTTTCCAGACGTAGCCACTGCGTGCATTTTCGGCCATGATCATGGTAATTCCGGTATCAATTCCAACTACATCGCTGTCATACCAATTCTTTGCCGGATTAAACGCATCCACGAAGGCGTAACTGCTCCAGGCCTTCGGATATCTATGACGGATGGTGCGCAGAACGCGAACTGCTTTTTCGGGAACAAATGCAAGCGATCCACCCGCAGCTGCCGGCGCGATTGTGCCATCAATCTGTCCCACACTCGGAGGTCCGCCCCAGATAACGTAGCCGTGATCGGAATCCGAAGCGGTAATGCCCCACAACTCCGGGCTGTAGTGAGGGAATGTCCCTGCGAGCTCGATACAGAAGCGCCGATGCACTTCCGTCGCCGTCACAGAATTCAAGAAATAGTCTGCGTACTTGTCTCGTTTATTTCGAAAGTCGAACCAGGCCTGCGAATACTGATGCACAAACAATGGCGCAAACGAGCCGATGTAGCGCATCCCCTCATACTCGAACGGCGTGCGCTTCCATGCGTCCCAGGCTTCAGGGCGCAGCGGGTAGGTGGGCGAACCCAGCCCCAGCAAATACATCATCATCATTTCGTTGTAATAGTCCCAACGATACGGAAGGAAACCGATTTCGGGCCTCCAGCCATGCGGCAACAAGGTGGTGTCCTCTGAAAGCCAAGTCCATTCCACGCGGTTGGTGATCGCGTGCGCGAGCAGAGTGATATCCGTATCGCGAAAGTGAGTCCGGCAGCTAAGAATGCCGCAAAGCAGAATCGCGGTGTCCACTGAAGAAACTTCCGAATCCCACACCCGTTCGCCGGTATTGATGTCGGCAAAGTGATAAAAGAAACCGCGATGGTGGGCCAGCTTCTCCGACAACGCAAATCGCCAATGCAAAGCGCAGTGAGGCCGAAGCCAGTGGCGGCGATGCTCGCGATCAGCGAATTGTCCGTGGATGCTTTCCGCGCGTTGCAGCGATCCTTGACCAGCCCGGTTTGCGGGCTGGCCTGTTCCCAGAAAAAACAGCAGCTCAGTCGCTCCAATTCATCAAGAAGCTGATCATCTTCTGGAGCGAACGTTGGCGCCGGGTTGGTGGCCTTTCCCGCACTCTCTCCCCACGCTGCGAGTCCCGGCAGCGAAGTGAGGGCAGCGCAACCTAAGCCCTTCATTAATTCCCTGCGAGAAAAGTGCAATATCCCTCCACAACTCCAGATGTTAAACGATCTCAAGCGCGGCGTGAGCACCTGAAATCGGAAGAGCCTTCCCTGCAACATGTCCTCATTCGCGGCATAATGCAGAGTATGGCAATGAGCGTCGCAAAAAAATCATTCCTGGTCTTTTTGATTTCCCTGGCGGTTGCCTCTTTCTTCTGGGTACGACACTTACGCAGGCGAACCACCAAAATTCAGGGAGCCGTCATCACCCGGAACGCCGACCCGCGCAAGCAGTTGCCCATTGCGGATGTTGAAGTCACAGCCAACGACGGCTATTCGATGGTGCAATCCAAGTCCGACGCCTCCGGCCTTTTCACCATCGTTCTCCGCAAGCCGCTGTTGCGCGGCCAGATCATCTCCCTGCAGTTCCAGCATCGCGACTACGCACCTTTGAGTTTGACCGTGAATGCTCCGGGAAACATTACGGTTGCCGCACTGACTCCTGTAGTCCGCACAACTCCAATTGTTGATAACTCGGCTCGACAAACTATCGGGAACACCGTCGTCCGTTATTCGATCAAGACTGCAAGCACAGTTCCCATCGGCAGTGCCGTGCGCGCGTTTGAGGCCGTCAATGAGGGTGGCGTGCCTTGTGCGGCCCATCTGCAATGCTCCCCCGACGGTAAATGGAAGGCGGCAACCGGATCCACTTCGCTGGACGCTGGCGAGGGGAACGAATTCCGCAATGCGCGCGCTTCCTGCATCTCCGGCCCGTGTCCGTTTACGCGCATCGATCCATCCGGACTGGCGCATGATGGCCGCATCATTTCCGTCACAGGCACAACGTGGTCCGACACAGCAACTTTTCTTGTGGAGGCCGAGGTCGTGCACCCGATGACTACCGACGTGGTGCGAAATTCCTATCCCGCAATTTTTGGCGACGCCCTCAATTTCACTCTGCCGCCGTCCGCCGAAGGCGTCAGCATTCAGGCTGACCTGAATGGCGAGACGATTGTGTTTCCTCTTGGACCAGCGTTAATTCTGAGTTGGGCCGATTGCAACCTCAGAGTCAATCGCGACCAGACGCGAGTCTTCCGTTGCGAACTGAAGCCAGGATACCGCTGGGTCAATCCTGTTTCCTAGTTTTGGGTTGACTTCAAAATCCGTCGAGATTCGGCTGAGTTTCTAACGGCGTCCTTATTGCCCGAAGGTCACATTCAGCCCCGTCGTGAAGATGACATCGTTCTGCTTCTTCAGCGGCGGGGGATTCGTAACGTAAATGTCGGAGAAGGTCAGCTGCCATCCGAGGACTTTGTTCAGCTTGGTGACGGTTCCGAAATCGAACGTGCCGCGATAGTCTCCGACACTGTTGAGATCAGGGAAGAAATACAGTTTCTCGTTCAGGATGGTGCTCTTCCCCAGCTTGTGCAGTACCTCTTCGCCGAGGGTCAGCGCGACCAGATTACGGCTGAACAAATCATAAGACTCGTGAGTGTAGTTTAAGCCTCCGAGCACGTCGAGCGTGGTCGCATCATTCTTAATCAGGTGATAACCCGCGCCTCCGCCAAACACCGATCGCAAATTCAGGGTCTGCAATGCGTCGGCAAAAAAGTCGCCCGCCACGAATCCAAATATTTTCTTAGTCACGTCGTGGTCGTAGCGCAGACCGCCGGCTTCGGTGTTGGCCGTGGTCGAAGGCACCGCGCCGGCAGCATTGTTCTTGGCATAAACCGAGTTGGCGTAGAGGCCCAACTTGTCATGCAAAGTTTGGCGCGCACCGAGGAATCCGATAGCAAGGTTCGAAGTCTCGCTATTGCCGCCGGTGAGCGCGAAGCCAAGGTTCAGTCCAGTTTTCCAGCCCTGCATCAGTCCTGGATGCAGCGTCTTTTCATACGCCATCTCTTCGGCGTCATTGCGCAAGTTTTTCACATCGGATTTGGCGGCTTCGACGGTACCAGCACTGGTTGCGATCTGCAGCTTGTCGTCCGAACTAGTCACCGTGCCAACCGCTGTCTTACCATTCTGCAGTTCGAGGTGCAGAGCCTCACTCGACTGGATGGTTCCGACGGCAGATTTCACGATAGTGCCGCGCATGCGGTCGCCATTTTTGAGTGAAACCTGGTCGCCTAGCGCTCCGCCAACAAGCGTGCATGTAATCAACACTCCCAGAAAAAAGAGCCTGAGCATAATGATCCTCCAAAAAAGTATGAGCACCTTTAGTGCGTGAAAATCCAGAGTAGGTTGCAACCCGGTAAATTGCAAAATGAGAGCAGTTGGGAACTACTCCGGACTGGGACCGTGTGCCCGTCGCTGGCGCTTGATATATCGGTAGAACCTCACCGGGCCTCGGCCTTGCCAATACTTTGCATCGTAGGTGTCTATCCCGGGGCCGTGGGTGAGGCTGCTAAAGAAGGCATGCTCCGCAGGATTGACCACGATTCCGACGTGCCCGCTCCAAACCACCAGGTCTCCAGGCTGCGGGTGCTTTACCCGCCGGAACTCATCGGTGCCCTCGTAGAGGTCGGAAGAACTCGAATACGGATACGAGAAGCCGGCCCGGTCATAGATTGCATGCACCAGATGCGAACAATCATTTTGGCGGCCGATATGTGTCCGCGAATCGAGCGCGGCCGCAATAACCGATAACCCATCATCTTCAGTCAGAGTTGCAGGCGCTTTCGAACGGCGTGAGTGGACCGGACTTTTTTTCCCAGTGATCTGTGATTCTGCTCCTGGTTGCGTTGAAGCCGCCGTGGTTGGCATCATCCGTGGGCCGGCTGTGTCGCTCCCGGTGGTTTGCGCGCGCACCTTCTGGATCACAGGTGTCTGAGCAAAGCAGCCTAACGCCAATGCCCCCACTAGCAGAACCAACGGCATATGTCGTCGCCAGAAGCGCATGTCCGATATTGCGCCCAAAGTGCGAAAGAGGGGGAGATCACGCAAGTGCAGGGATGGTGGGCAGTGCAGGACTCGAACCTGCGACCTCCTGCTTGTAAGGCAGGCGCTCTAACCAGCTGAGCTAACCGCCCGAAATAGCCGTCAGCTTTCAGCCATCAGCCTTCAGGAAGGACTTGTTGAAGTATAGAGTCCACGAAGGAATACGACAAACGGCAACGGGACAAACTCTCTATATCGGTGCCGGCTCTGGATTCGGCGGGAATATGTCGGGAGCAGGTTGTGGGTCGGGATCGGGATTGATGCCCGGCACCACATCAGGACCTGTTCCTGGCTGCGGCTCCGGATCAGGTTCAGGCCCGGGTGGACTCCCTGGGATCGGTGGTACCGGCGGATTCCTCATCTTCACTAATGCCATAGCTTTCCGATGCGGCAGCATGTGGTCCGGATGGCCGAACCAGCAAAGCTTGCCTGCTAAACTCGCAGCATGCGGCGGCTTATTGTCAATGCAGACGATTTCGGGCTCACCTCGGGCGTGAATCGAGGAATTCTGGAAGCCCATACCGTCGGAATCGTCACATCTGCCACGTTGATGGCTTGCGGCACAAAATTTCAGGAAGCCGCAGCCCTGGTAACGCAAGCCGATCAGCTGAGCGTTGGTTGTCATGTGGTGCTGGTGGACGGCATGCCAACATCGAGTCCCGCCGACGTGGCTTCCCTGGTCGCCGGCCCTGTTCCCTGCTTTCGTCAAAGCCTGATTCGCTTCGCAACTCTGGCCACGACAGGACGACTGGATCAGGATCAAATCGAGGCTGAGATTACCGCTCAAATTCGCAAGCTCCAGTCAGTCGGGATTCGCGTCTCGCACTTGGATTCGCACAAGCACACCCACATGTTCCCGGCGGTCTTTAAACCTCTACTTCGGGCCGCCAAAGTATGCGGAGTACGTGCGATCCGCAATCCATTTGAGCCACTTGTGTTCGCGACGAATGGAAACTGGAAGAGGCGCTTCAAACTTGGAATCATGCGGCGATATCGGTCCGGCTTTACAGAGCACCTCGCCGAGGCTGGCATGATTACGCCTGATGGCTGTATTGGAATCGTCGCGACTGGCGGCCTCACGCTCGCGACCTTTATTTCTTTGATTGAGAACCTTCCCCAAGGCACGTGGGAGTTCGTGAGCCATCCCGGCTACAACGATGCCGACCTCGACAAAGTCACGACCCGGCTACGCCAATCCAGGGACAAAGAACTCGCAATTCTGACCTCGCCAACGGTCAAAGATCTCATCCACAGCGAGGGGATTGAACTGATTTCGTACCGCCAATTCGCAGAAATGTAAGACGCCCGCCACAAGTACACCTCACCTTCGACTGGCTCGCTGTGACTGACGGTTACTTACGAGGTTTCTGGCCATCAGGATATGATTGGGAAACTTTATGGAACAAAGGCCTGGAGCAAGGGTTTCGGCGGAGATCCCGGTGCGCATTTGGGGCATGGATGCCTCAGGGAAGCCGTTTTTTGGGACAGCCATTGCCGGCAATCTGAGCGCCGCAGGCGCGCAGCTCTCTCACGTCCGCCACATACTCAAAGTCGGCGAGACTATCGGAATTCAGTACGAAACCACAAAAGCTCGCTTCGAAGTGATGTGGGTCAAGGTTTCTGTGGCGCCGGGACGGAATGAAGCGGGGGTGCGGATGCTGGCAAACCAGCCGGTTCCGTGGGGAGAAGTTACCGCTAATGTGATTGCCAATACGCCCGCCGAGCGCAACCAAAGACCAGGAAGTGAAAAGCGCCGGTTCGCTCGTCACAAAGTTCAGTTCCCATTGGACATCAGCTTCCCTGATGGGCAACGCGCCCACATGCAATGCACTGCTACTGACATGAGCGCGCGAGGTTGCTACATTGAGTCGTTCGTGCCTTTGCAAATTGGCTCTGTCGTGATCGTCACGTTCTGGATTGACTCGGACAAAATAAGGACCAATGGAGTGGTGAGAGCAAGCGACCCAGGCGTTGGAATGGGAATTGAATTCACCGCGATTGAAGACCAGATTCGAGAACGGTTACAAGCCTACCTGGAAAAAATCGACCAGGGCTTTGCAAGCGCTGCCGGCCAAAGCAGCTAATCGTAAATCCAGACTCTAATTTGAAGAACTGCCTGGAGTTGCGGCAGAGGCAGTACCAGCAGCTGCAGTTCCCTGCTGCGGCGCATACTTTGACGCGCATTTCGCCTGGATCTGCTTCGCGTAGAAAACGCCGTCGCGGTCAAACTTTCCTTCCGCAAGAGCTTGAGCATCGTCTTTGAAAGTGTCGGGCGGCGGCTCGGTGCCATTGTAAATCACCTTCAGCGTCTGATCATTTTCAACCAGCACGAAATTCACGTTCGTCCCGCTGCGCCGGATAGATCCCGGCTGGACGTTTCCTGCGACTCGCAATCTCTTCGTGTAGGCGCCATCGCCCATTCCGTGCAGTTCCTTGATGGTGACGTAATAACTTTTGCTCTCCTGCACGCCGGTGTAGGCAAGATAGCCGAGCGCCAGCAGGATGGCGACCATGGCGCTGCCGAATTTAAGAAATTTGCTGGTTTGCGAGGACATTCGAAGAACCTATTCAGACTTTACTCGTGATGGAAAACAGGGTCAAGACCGTTGCCCGCGCATATCCCCGCTGCTGTTCCAAGTTGTCAAAACCGAGACAACAAAGAAAACGGCGATTGAGAGATTGGTGAAGCCTCCAGAGAGGATGGCACCGAAGGGGGACGGCAGGCGGTCAACCAGTGGTGAAAGGAGCAGAAGAATCGCGGGATTGGCCAGCACCGTCCACCGCGGATAATAAGTCTTGCCGAAAAGAACCAGCGCCAGCAGCAATATTTGATCGCCAGACCCCTCGCTGTCCAGAGCGTGTGCACCGCACTT
>QHZV01000220.1:6714-7513 GCA_003224785.1 Acidobacteriota bacterium | reverse complement strand
CCTCCGGCAAACAGACGCTCCCGCGATGCGTGAATCACGGTGACGAGCATGCCTTGGTGAAAGTCTGGCCCTGATCCCAGGTGCCCGTAAAACAGCATATCGCCGGCGAAGAACAATAGCGCGCCTGCGAGTCCGCAGAGTCCGGCAAAGCAGTGAATCCGACTGAACGAATACAATTTCACCTCCTACGAGAAACCTATGCCCGCAGAGACGGGCGCAAGACGCCACAGGATACGAAAGCTTACAATGCGTGAGCGCAGACTGCCATCTCATAGTTTCGCTAGAATGGATCATGATTCATCCCTGGCACGACGTGACGCCCGGCAGCAAGCTCCCGCAGGAATTCAACAGCATAGTTGAGATTCCGTTTGGATCGAGCGTGAAATACGAGCTCGATAAGACCAGCGGGCTGATCAAACTCGATCGCGTGCTTTACTCGGCAGTGTATTATCCGGCGAACTATGGCTTCATTCCGCAGACGCTGGCGGAAGACGACGACCCGCTCGACGTGCTGGTGTTATGCCAGGAAACGGTCGTGCCTCTCACCATGATCTATGCGCGCGCGATTGGATTGATGACAATGATTGATTCTGGAAAGAAAGACCACAAGATTATTGCCGTTGCCACCAAAGACCCCGAATTCAACAGCTATCGTGAAGCCGCCGAGATGCCGCAACATCGGCTACTAATGCTTCGGCGATTCTTTCAGGATTACAAACAGCTCGAAGGCAAGGCAGTTGAAGTAGATCAGATTCGTCCAGCGGCAGAGGCTTACCCTATCGTGAGCGACGCGCTGCAC
>QHZV01000220.1:0-6645 GCA_003224785.1 Acidobacteriota bacterium | reverse complement strand
CGACCCGTCGGTCGCCCGCAATCCGTCCCAGGCTTTGCGCTTGGATGATGCGATCCCACGGACCGGCCTCCCAGTTGTCTTTAACCTTGTCCTGTCGGATCCACGGCGGTAATGAGATATACAAATTTTTGGCTATCGCAGTCACGTAAGGCTCATATTGCATTCGCAGATGAGCCAGCTTTTGTTCGGCTTCCGCGCTGTCGCGGAGTTGCATTCCTCTCTCCGCAAGCCGCGTACGGATGAGTGCAAGATCTGAACTCACAAGCCGGTCAGGCGCATCAGCGTCATAATGTGCGTTCACCACCTGCGCCAGATCCACGACTGCGTGGCGCGCCATCTTAAACGTCCATCTGGCCTGTTCGCTGCTGATGCCATCAATTCCGGCGATCACGAGAGTAGTCGCGTCGAGGACCACTGTGAGCGCCCCCAGCCATGACTGGTTGCTGTGTTGCGAACGGTAGAAGCTGAGCACCGGATATGACAAATGACTTTCCAGCACTTCCGCTGCCCATCGTTCCCAGTCGTGAAACAGGCGATCGAGTGTTCCGCGATCGAGACTATTCACGGCACGCGTGAGCAGTTCGGTTGCGCTCGGAGGCGATCCGGCACGGGCATCGAGCAAGGAAATTTCAATTTCTCTGCGAGAGAACGCGGAATAGATAGTCGGAAGGTAACCGATTACAACTCCGAGAAATGCAAATCCCATTCCTGCTTCCGCAACCGAGAGCAGGCGAGCAATTGTGCTTGCGGGCGTGATGTCGCCATAGCCCAGGGTAAAAAATGTTTCCCCGCTGTGATACAGCAGCAGACGAAAATTAATCGGCACGCCGTTGGATGAAAGGTGTTCGCCCCCGCCAAACTGAAAGAGAGCAAATCCAAAGATTAGCCCGCAGGCCCAAAGACCGAGCAAGGCAATCATTGAGAGCGGGCCAAAGTATCCCAGGAACGTCTCGCGGCGAGTCTGCGATTGGATATGACTGGCAAGTCTCGCCCACGGTCGCCAGGTGTTGCGATAGAACCAGTTGGTGATGCGAAACTGGCGGCGCACCCGGCGGGGAAGTACGACGGTCTCGAATGCATCGAGCAGAACCGCCAAGAGGACGACTATGCCGGCGATGATGGCAAAGATTTGCATTCGATCAGATGAATCAGCGCCGAATAGTAGCAGATTTGCGGCGCTCAAATTATCAGCCGAACAGTCGCATGAATCCCGTCCCATGGAGGTCGGGAACAAGAAAGACCTTCGGATTCCCCGCTTGCCTTGCCACCGCCTCCGCCGCGAGATATCCGCTGCGGACAGCGCCTTCCATGGTTGCAGGCCACCCAGTCGCGGTCCAGTCTCCGGCAAGGAACAAGCGCGGCCACGGGGTCGCATTTGTGGGCCGGTATCGGTCGATGCCCGGCACGGGAGAGAAGGTAGCGTTCACTTCTTTGATCACCGTGGCCTTCACCAGATTTGCATCACGTGCGCCGGGGAAAAATTCGCGGAGCTCACGCAGCGCGAGATCAATAATTTCCTGACGGGATTTGTCGATCAAACATTTCGACGAGCTGATGACGAGCTCGACGTAGCTGGGCGTGCCGACGCTCGCGGTTGCTCGCGCTTGGGTCTTCGGATCTATCCTCGGCTCGACTGACGTCATGCCCTTCTCGGCTGTGCCGCTCCCGGATCTATCCAACAACACTGACTTGTGAAACATCCATTGGATCGTGCGATCGAGCAGAATTGCGTGCGGCAGAGCGCTGATCTTCCTGTCGAACCACAGATGTACGCCGGTAATCGGAGAAGTCTTGAATATCGCGAGTTTCCTTTTTAGGTCGCTCGCCTCCGGCAAATCCGGCAGCAATTTCGCCAGAGAATCGAACGGCACGGCGGCAATTCCGTAATCAAACTCCTCTTCGGAACCTTGAACGCGGAAGCTGATGTCTCGCTCCGAAGGAGCAACAGACTGCACACCATTACGAAACCGGACAGATCCCCCACGCGAGGTGACGTATTCTTGTGCCGCGTCATACAGATTCGTTAGCGGCACGCTAGGGATTCCCATGCGCCGCGCCTCCCGCGCCTTCATAGATTCGCGCACCACCTGCGCGGCGTAGGGAATGGCAATCTGATCGAGGTCTTCGCTTAGAGCACTGACCAGAATCGGCTTCCAAAATCGTTCAATTGCCGCTGCTGTCTGGCCATACTGCACCAACCAATCTTGAAAAGATCGTCCATCGTCTTTCGAGCTCGAAGTCATCAGCACTGCCAATGCCTTGCCCAAGACAATCTTGTCCCACGCGCTTAGGAATTTGAAACCCAGGAATGAAGGCGTGACATGAAGAGGAGCAGGCAAGAAAGTCGGCTGCAGCACCGATTGCCGCCCGCCTGGTTCCACGAACGTCATGCGATCGAACCAGCGGATTTTATCGAGAATTCCGATGGTTCGATAGAACGCGATCAGATTGGTGCAGGAGCCAAACAGAACGTGCTGGCAATTGTCCACGACTTCGCCAGTACCCGGATGTTCGTAGGAAGACGCACGACCACCGAGAAATGGACGCCGCTCGAAGAGTGTGACGCGAAAACCACTGTCGGAAAGTGCGCAGGCCGCGGCAAGTCCGGCCAGTCCACCACCAACGATCGCCACCGTGGGCTGGCTTCGACTCTCGGCCATCAGAGGATTCGCTGCAGAAAACCCCGGCTCAGAATTTTCAGCTTTTCCCAGACGCTCAGGCTGACTCTGCGGGTGAAAACATCGTAGTTCAGTCGCACGATCTTCTCGAGCAGGCCGCGATAGATCGTCACCAGGACCCAGAGTGCGGGCTGGCTGTCTTCATCGATCAGAGGAATCAGGTCTTCCGCAGCGCGATAATTCTCAAATGCGCGTTGCGCTTGCAGTGCAAGCAACGGTCGGATGTGCGCCGGATCAACCGTGCTTGCGATTTCAGTTGCAGAGATACTAAATTCAGCCAAATCCTTCCCGGGAAGATAGACCCGCCCCAGAGCCGCATCTTCTTTTACATCCCGAATAATATTTGTGAGCTGGAACGCCAGCCCGCAGCGCTCGGCGAGCGGTTCGGCATCAGGCTTGTTGTAACCAAATATGCGGATGCACACCAGGCCAACAACTGACGCGACGTTATAGCAGTATCGCTCCAAGTCTTCGAAGCTGCGATATTGCACTTGCAGGCCAGAATTCGTGGGCTGCTCAGAGTCCTCTTCCACGTCCATGGCAGTGCCGAAGGCGAGTGCGTCCAGCAATCCTGCCGGAATCCCGAACCTGCGCTGCGCATCAGTCAGGGCCAACAAGATTGGATCGTCGGTTGGATGTCCGGCTTGGGCCGCATGAAACGCGTCCAGCCAGACATCAAGCTTTTGCCGCCGGTCGCGCACCGGCAACGAAGGATCGTCGGCGATGTCGTCGCATCGTCGCATAAATGCATACACCGCACACAGAGCACGTCTCTTCTTTTTTGGGAGGACAAGAAATCCATAATAGAAGTTTTTGGCACGCGATCGAGTGATGCCGCGGCAAACAGAGTAGGCGACCGCCAGTTGTGATGGCGTCGGCGCAAACGGTTGCGACATTTGCACTAGAGTGCTCATATCAACTTATGAAGAGCGGCCTTGGCCACGAGCATGAGTTTGCGGCCCTTCGAGATCGCCGGCCGGTTTCCAAGAACAGCACAATTTCGATGTTCGATTGCGTTCAGGATCTCCTGCCCACCGCGGCTGAAGAGTTCGATATCTATAGCCAGTTCACGATTGACTTTGCCGATCAGCGGAAGTCCGCGCTCGAACCACTCGCGCGCTCGCAACACTTCAAATCGCATCATCTCGCAGAATTGCTGTGTGTTTTTGCCGTGGAGAATGCTGTCTTCGCTCACGTCATATCGCTGCAAATCCTCTACCGGAAGATAAATTCTTCCCCTGGCAAAATCAGCGCTGACATCCTGCCAGAAATTCGCAAGCTGCAACCCCGTGCAAGTGAAATCAGAAAGCTCCTGGCGTTCTGGATCGCGGTATCCGCATAAGTAGAGAACCAAATGCCCAACCGGGTTTGCCGAATTCCGACAGTATCCCAGTAGATCATCGAATGTTTGATATCTCGTGGTGGTCTGGTCCTGGCGGAACGCGGTCAACAGATCGGAAAATTCGTGCTTGGGAATGTCGAACTCGCGCACGGTTCCGGCTAATGCAACAAATACCGGATGCCGGGGCGCACCGCCATAACAAGCATTCAGTTCTGTTTCCCATTCATCCAGCAACTGCAATGAAGCCGCACAATCACCAGTTTCATCACCGAGATCATCTGAGATGCGGCAATACGCATAAACATTGAAGAAATGCTGGCGCAGTCGCTTCGGCAAGAACCAGCTGGCTACAGAAAAATTTTCGTAATGGCTCCGGGCGAGCCGCTCGCAATAAGCGAATGCATCCTGCAGCGACGGTGCGCGCGCGGGAATGGCATATTCCGCCGGGACGGTGTTCCAGATTTGGTTTGCGGCGTTCATGTATGAAGCTCTTAGCCTTTAGCTTTTAGCTCTTAGCATGAATCCTAAATGACCCTAGCTAAGAGCTAAAAGCTAACAGCTAAGAGCTGTTTCACTGTCCCGGAATAATCGCAGTTTTGATGTCTCCGTTGCGATTCGTCATGTGCTCCAAAACCTGCTGCAGTCTTGAGAGTGGCGCCTCGCCGGTGATGTACTCTGTGGGGCGAATTTTCTTCTCAGCAATCAGGGCAAACGCTTTGCGCACACTATCGGGCGTGTGGTGGAAGGTAGCCTTCAAAGTCACTTCGGAATAATGCAGCCGGTCGGTATCCAGTTCGACCTTGCTTCCCTTCGTGCATCCGCCGAAGAAGTTGACCGTACCGCCTTTCCGGACCATTTCCGTTGCCCAGATCCAGGCTTCAGGGCGGCCTACCGCTTCGATGACCACGTCAGCGCCACGTCCGGCAGGTGACAATTCGCGAACGGCTTGCACGGGATCACTCACCGAGCCCAGGTTCACAATGTCGTGGGCACCCATCCGTCGTGCGGCTTCGATCTGCCCATCGCGCTTTACCACCGCGATCACGTTACAGCCCATAGCCTGCGCCACGTGCACAAACATCAGCCCGATCGGACCAGCGCCAATCACAGCAACCGTATCGCCGATTTCCACTCCAGTTTCGTGTAAGCCGCGCAGGACGCAAGCCAGCGGCTCAACCATTGCCGCCTCTTCGAAGCTCACATGCGGAGGGATGGCCAGCATGTTGATATCAACGATTCGACGCGGCACGCGAATGTACTCAGCGTAAGCGCCGTTATTGAACAGCAAGTCTTCGCAGAGGTTTTCCTGATGGCGCGAACAGTAGAAACAGGTCTGACATGGCGCGGAATTCAAGGCTACGACGCGTGCCCCTTTTTTGAAGCCGCGAACACCGGGGCCAACTTCTTCGATCACTCCCGCTAATTCGTGTCCGAATAACGCGGGAGGCGCAATCATTCGCGCGTGATATCCCCGTTGATAAACCTTGAGGTCGGTCCCGCAGGTCAGGGCCACCTGCACTTTGACGAGCACTTCGCCGTCGTCTAATCGGGGGATCGGCACCTTTTCAATTTTCACATCCTCTTTGCCGTAGAGGACCGCTGCTGTCATCTTGCCGTTCACTGCTGCCTTTCACCGCCGGGCTGAATCACGATTTTCATCGAGTCTGGTTGCGGATTTACTGCCAGATGAAACGCCTCCACCGCTTGAGCCAGCGGGAAACGATGGCTGATGAGCCGTTCCAAGTCCATCTCTTTGCGCATAACCAAATCTACCGACCCCTGTTGCAAATCCACCGACGCGCTGTAAGAACCGATCAGCGTCTTTTCGTCCACGCAAACCGCTGCCGGATCGAAAACTGCGTCGCCGTGCTGCGTCTGCGCGAACAATAGAACCCGGCCTCCAGAACGCACCGCATCCATAGCCGTCCGTATCAGACCGTTGCTTCCAACTGCCAAAATGGCAGCATCGGCGCCACGGCCTTCGGTCTGCTTCCGCACTTCCGCGACCACGTCAGCGCGCGAGGCATCAATTGCGTTGTTGAGTCCGAATCTTCTTGATATTGTAAGCCTCTGCTCATATAAATCGGAAGTGATTACGGTAGTCCCTGCTCGTTTGGCCAATGTACTCAGTATGATACCGATCGGGCCCTGCCCAATGACTAACACGGTTTCGCCAGATTCCAGCCCTGTTCGTTCGATGCCCTTCATGCAAGTATTTGCTGGCTCGACGAAACTGGCCTGCTCAAACGATGTTCCATGAGGAATTCGAACCGTTCCCTTCTGAACGATCCAGTCCATGACGCGGACGTATTCCGCAAAGCCCCCGCCGGACGGCTCGAACCCGGCCGTGCACCCCACCTTCTTATACGTCTCGCATTGAGCAAAAGTTTTGTGGCGACAGTAATAGCATTCGCCGCAAGGAATATGGTGGAAGACCATCACTCGATCGCCGGATCTAAGTGTGCTTACTTGTGAACCAACGGCTGCAACGGTTCCTGACGTTTCGTGGCCGAAAATTCGCGGAGCGGAATGCGAGCCTGTCGCAATCTTCTTAAGATCTGTTCCGCAAATCCCACAGGTGTGTACTTTTATTAGAATTTCGCCGGGGCCGATCTCCGGCACGGG
>QHZV01000442.1:1257-2827 GCA_003224785.1 Acidobacteriota bacterium | reverse complement strand
GCTGAGACGAACGTGGATGCCTGCAACTCGCCTCATTTAAACTGGAAGTGTGAAGATTGCTCTGGGGCAGATCAATCCTACCGTCGGAGATTTCGCTGGAAATGCGGCGAAAATCATAGATTTCTCCATGCGCGCCAAATCTTTAGGCGCAGGTCTCATCCTTTTTCCGGAATTGTCAGTTTGCGGCTACCCTCCCCGGGACTTGGTCGAGCGTGCATCATTTGTACAGCATAATCGTGAGGCTGCCGAGCACATTGCTGCTGAAACCCACGGAATTGCCGTCATTTGCGGCCTTGTAACTCCTGCCCAGGCAGAAGCCGGCAAGTCAGTGATGAATTCTGCCGCGCTGCTCATGGATGGCCGGATTAAATTTGTTCAGTCGAAAATGCTGCTGCCTACTTACGATGTCTTCGACGAGATGCGTAATTTTGCGCCTGCACGCAGCCAGGTAGTGTTTCCATTTTGTGGAAAGCAGATGGCCTTGACCATCTGTGAGGACGCCTGGAACGACAAGCATTTCTGGCCTCGCCGCCTCTATACCGTGGATCCTGTCGAGGCACTCGTACATGCCGGCGGAAATTTTGTGCTCAACATTTCTGCATCGCCGTTCTGGGCGAACAAGCGCGAGTTGCGGCATGACATGCTGGCCACCATCGCGCGAAATGATCACGTGCCGGTTGCATTCGTAAATCAGGTTGGCGGAAATGATGGCCTGGTCTTTGACGGATCCAGCCTTGTTTTCGATCGCGAAGGCAATGTCATCGCTCGTGGCAAATCTTTCGAGGAAGACTTGATTCTGTTTGACTCCGATTCGCTTGCCGGAGAACTGCATGATCAGATCCAAGGTGAGGAAGCCAGTATCTATGCTGCCCTCGTACTCGGAACGCGTGATTACGTTTCAAAATGCGGCTTTCAAAAAGTGATTATCGGCCTGAGTGGCGGCATAGACTCGGCTCTTACCGCTGCTATTGCAGTGGACGCTATAAGAGCTGAAAACGTGACTGGCGTCGGTATGCCAGGCCCCTATTCTTCGCAGGGATCAATTGACGACGCTCGCGCTTTGGCAGGGAGCCTCGGGATTCGCTTCGTGACTCTGCCAATCGGCAACATCTTCGACGATTACAAATCCACACTGAAGCCTGTTTTCAAGGACCACAAAGAAGACGTTACGGAAGAAAACATTCAGTCGCGAATACGGGGATCGCTGTTGATGGCGCTCTCGAATAAGTTCGGCGCTCTGGTTCTGAGCACCGGAAACAAGAGCGAACTCGGTGTCGGGTACTGCACGCTCTACGGAGACATGGCGGGCGGTCTCGCCGTCATCAACGACATTCCGAAGACTTTGGTCTATCGCCTGAGTCGCTACGTGAATTCGCGGAAGCCTGTCATTCCGCAAGCGACACTCGAAAAGCCGCCATCGGCTGAGCTGAGCCTGAACCAGAAGGACAGCGACACTCTGCCGGATTACGAAGTCCTCGATGCTATTCTTGAAGACTATGTTGAGCAGGCGCACTCAGCTGAACAGATTTCTCGCGAACACAATTTCGATCTCGATTTGGTCAAAAACGTG
>QHZV01000442.1:0-1214 GCA_003224785.1 Acidobacteriota bacterium | reverse complement strand
AAGCCTTCGGGTATGGCCGCCGTTTTCCCATTGCCGCGAAGGCCGACCTCTAATATCAAGGAAGAATATGCTAGCCCGAGCAACAGTCATTGCCGTATTAGTGCTTGCCTACTGCATTTCGGCGGTTGCACAACAACCTGCAGCCAAGCCGAAAACAGCCACGACTTCTTCCACTAGTCACGCCGGCGGAGCCGACGTAGTCCTGCCATCCGAAGAGATGGTGAACGCGTTCATGCAGCAAAGCTTCGGATACGATCCGCAGCTTACCTGGAAGATCGTCAGCATCAAACCCAGCAAAGCCGAAGGACTAGCGGAAGTGAATGTGCAAATCAGCAGCCCTCAGGGGCAAGGCACACAAACATTCTTCGTCTCCGCTGATGGAAAGCATGCTGTGGTCGGGGAGATTATTCCATTTGGTAAGCATCCGTTTGAATCTGCCAAACTAGAACTCCAGAAAAACGCAACCGGCCCAGCGCGCGGTCCAGCGAATGCTCCAGTTAATGTCGTTGAATTCAGCGATCTCCAATGTCCGCATTGCAAGGAGGCCAATCCTACGATTGAGCGGCTGGTAAAAGACGATCCGGATGTCCATTTTGTTTTTCAGAATTTCCCGCTACCTATGCATAACTGGGCGCAGAAAGCCGCAGCGTACGCGGACTGCACCGCGAAATTTTCGAATGACGCTTTCTGGAAGTTCATTGCCAGCGTTTATGAGGCCCAAGCGGAAATCACCGCGGAGAACGCCGATCAGAAATTGACCGAACTGGCGGACAAGGCAGGAGTGAAGGGTCCGGATGTTGCCGCATGCTCGACGCAAAACGATGCCCAGGCGCGCGTCGAAGCTTCCATAAGTCTTGGGAAGTCGCTGGATGTGAACTCCACCCCGACTCTCTTTATCAACGGAAGACCAGTGGGCGTGAATGCAAACAACTATGACGTGCTAAAACAGCTGGTCGATTTCGCCGCGAAACAGAAATAACCCTTACTTCGAAAGATAGAGTTCCGTTGCCTGTCCGGTCCCGCGGCTCACGATGTGCGGCGTGATCACCACCAGCAACTCGTCATCTTCGATTTGCTTGCTGTTCGTCGTCGCGAGCTTATTGAATCCCGGTATGATTCCCATTCCCGGAATTCCACTCAAAGCGAGGGTTTCGTTGTGAGTGACTTCCCCGGCCACGATCGCCGGTTCGCCGTCCAACAATGCGATGCTGCCT
>QHZV01000219.1 GCA_003224785.1 Acidobacteriota bacterium | reverse complement strand
GCTGGTCGTAATTGTGTCGGACGACGTGCGCCTTGAAGCCGGACGAGCACTCGAACGCGAGATCAAGATGCGAGTGCCTGATGCCAACGTGGTTTACACCGACGAGCAACTCGCCCGAGTGATGTCGCCGAGATCATCCAGGCTGCCCGGGGGACAACAAAGATTGTGATAGCGGTTTACGAATCGCCGACCGCGGGAAAGATGATTAGAACCAGTTCGGGCGTGCGGAACTTATTGTCCCTTGGCGACGACAGCGCGAGTCTTCTGCGGCAAATCCTAGGTAATGCGGCCACAAAAACCGTGGTGGTTGCGATGGGTAATCCGTATTTGGCAAAAGATTTTCCAGAGGTGCAGAATTATCTGTGTGCTTTCTCCGCGGTCCAGGTTTCCGAGGTCAGCGCAGTCAAGGCATTGTTTGGCGAAATTGAAATTCACGGAAATTTACCGGTCAGCATTCCCGGGATTGCTCGGCGAGGCGCTGGTTTGGTGTTGCCCGCTGAGAAGTAGGAGAATCGAAAGATGCGCAGATTAAGTCTTTTCGCGGCGATGGTCGTGGTCGTAATCGCAACCGCATGCAGCGTTAGCGTTAAGAAAGACGACAATGGACAAGATAAGAATGTGGACATCAACACGCCATTCGGCGGCATCCACGTGAACGAGAATGCGGACGTTCGCGACACCGGGCTTCCGGTCTATGCCGGCGCGCGCCAAAAGAAGAAAGACGACTCGGGTGACGAGAAGAGTGCGAACGTGAACATCTCGACTTCTGAATTCGGCGTGAAGGTCGTCGCGGTGGAGTACGAGAGTGACGATGCCCCCAGCAAGCTCGTGGCCTATTACAAGAACGAGCTCAAGAAATTTGGAAACGTCCTCGAATGCCACAGCGAAAGCGAGAATTATACGTACAAGGGCGATTCAGACGAACTGAAGTGCGAAGGCAACAATCACGGCAACACCCTGGAACTCAAGGTCGGGACGAAAAGCAACCAGCACATAGTCTCAATCAAGCCGCAAGGCAAAGGATCCGATTTCGCTTTGGTGTATGTACGTACTCGCGGCAAGGACACCACAATCTAGGCGTCAGGCATCAAGCTTTGAGTTTCGGCTTCGGTTTGCCTGCGACCACTTAGCTGCGATATTTTTGAGAGTAGTGGAACATCTCTGCCATCAATGCCATTCTGCCGTTCCCGACAGTTCCGCGTTCTGTCCAAGTTGTGACGCTCCTCAGGTTCGATTCGTCCCTCGCGAGACTTCGGCTATCCCCGTCCTTGTAGCCGCCGGAGTCGCTTCTGTACTTATTCGGGCCGATGCAACCCATTCGGTTGCACCGCCCCGAGTGGCAGTCTCAATTCGTCGCGCGGGGTTTCGTGCCGCCGTAAACGCCGGCGCAGTCGCTGCTGTCCTCAGTTTGATTCCGATCGGCGGATCATTTCTGTTCGCATTGCCACTGGCTGGATTCTTGTGCGTGTTGCTCTATCGTAGATATAGCTCGGCGGCCGAGCCAACCCCGGGGATGGGTTTCCGGCTTGGTGCAGGCACGGGGCTGGCAGGTTTCGTGATCCTCATTACCCTGAACGCGATAGCCACCCTCGGCTATCACGCGCAAGATAAGGTTCATGACACGCTGATTCAGTTGCTAAGGCAGACTCAATCCAACTACGCCGATCCCCAGATGCGACAGACGATGGAGTACTTTATGACACCCGGAGGGTTAGCATTCCTTATGGTGTTTGGGTCGGCTTTCATGTGCGTGCTTTTCGTTCTGCTCTCTGGCATTGGAGGAGCGATTTCGGCAGCCCTGCTTCGACGTAAACTGCCACCGCAGTAGGACTTACGCAGACTTCCCCACTCGTCGATATTTCTTGAAATCCTTCCGAAGCCTTGCTCAGACACGCTTGAACCGCGTATCATCCACCGTTCATGACTTCTAAGGCACCCCAGCCTGTCGGCACCCGTCAAAAGGCTCAATTGATGTCCGCTTCTGAGATCGAGCGGACGCTGGTGCGCCTGGTGCACGAGATCATCGAGAAGAATGACGGTGCCGGGGAGCTTGCGCTGGTTGGTATCCGGCGTAGAGGCGTTTTTCTGGCGCAGCGCATTGGAAAAATGATCGAGCGAATTGAGAAGATTCCGGTCCCAGTCGGCACGCTCGATATCACTTTTTATCGCGACGACCTTTCTCCGCTGGCCAAGCCCGTGGTGCAAAAAACTGAAATCGGCATTCCGATCACAGGCAAGAAAGTTGTCTTGGTTGACGATGTTTTGTACACCGGCCGCACAACCCGCGCCGCCATGGATGCGTTGTTCCGCCAAGGCCGACCCCGTCAGGTGCAGCTCTGTGTGCTGATAGACCGAGGCCACCGTGAACTGCCGATTGACGCAACTTTTGTTGGGCGCAGAGTGCAAACTACGAACCGGGAAATAATTGAACTGCAACTGCGCGATGTGGACGACAGCGAAAAAGTTTTGTTAGTGGAGAAGCAGGATTGAGTACGATCACAAAAACTCAAGCGGCTGTAGGTCGGTCTGCGGCACGGGGCTCCATTTTAGGCATCGAAGGGATGCCCCTGAGCGAGATTGATCGCCTGTTGCAGCTTGCGCGGAAGATGAATCCGCTCAAGCCTCGGCCCTTGCTGCGCGGGAAACGAGTGCTGCTCCTGTTTTACGAGCCGTCAACTCGTACACGAGCGTCTTTCGAGATTGCCGCAAAAGCGCTGGGTGCGACGACAACACTGATCCTTTCTAGCGGATCGAGCATCGAGAAAGGCGAATCATTGCTCGATACCGCATACACTCTGCGTGCGGTCGGAGCAGACGTTATTGTCGTGCGCCATCCAAACGCCGGTGCGCCGCATTTAATGGCCCGGCACTTGGACATTCCGGTGATCAATGCCGGCGATGGCATGCACGAGCATCCAACCCAGGCACTGCTCGACGCTTACACCATGCTGCGGCACAAGAAAAAACTCAACAGCTTGCAGGTAGCGATCGTCGGCGATGTCTATCACAGCCGTGTAGCGCGATCGGCAATTCATCTGCTCAGCAAGGTCGGAGCGCGAACCACATTGTGTGGACCTCCGGAACTGGTGCCGGAAATTGCGGCAACCCTGGCACCCGGACTGCGAATCAGCCGAAGCTGCGAAGAGGCAGTGCGCGGCGCGGATGTCGTAATGGTGCTGCGAGTCCAGCGTGAACGACTCGCGGGTCTGAAGTTGAGCCTGCCGGACTACATCAGCCGTTATCAGATCACCATGACGCGTTTACGTTTGGCGAAAAATGATGCGATGTTGATGCATCCGGGCCCGATCATTCGTGGCCTCGAACTGACCTGGGACGTCGCGGACTGTCCGCAGTCAGTGATTGTCGAAGAAGTCAGCAACGGAGTTCCCCTCCGCATGGCGGTGCTGGCGCGGGCGCTGGGAAAGGGCTGAGATATTAAATCATTCGAAATGAAACAATCCTCACAATCACACAGTCTTCTGATTCGCAACGGACACCTTATTGACCCCGTTGCGCGAGTGGACGCGCTCATGGACGTCCTGCTGCGCGACGGCCAGGTAGTGGAGGTTGCTCCGCCTAACAAGATTCGCGGTGGCGCAGACGAAAAATTCGACGCCAAAGGACTGATCGTTGCGCCCGGATTTATTGATCTGCACGTGCACCTGCGCGAGCCGGGCCAGAGTTACAAGGAAACAATCGCGTCAGGAACTGCTGCGGCGGCAGCCGGCGGATTCACAACCGTGTGCTGCATGCCGAATACCACACCGGTGCTCGATTCTCCTGAGTGGGTCACATGGGTGCGGCAGCCGCAACGCGGCGCCGTGGTGAACGTGTTTCCCGTGGCTTCCGCAACGCAGGCCAGCAAGGGGGCCGTGCTTACGGATTTTCGCGCCTTGCAGCGCGCCGGCGCAGTTGCGGTCACTGACGATGGCAAGCCGATCCTGAATGAAACCACCATGCGCGACGCGCTGCGCACTTCGGCTGAGATCAATTTCCCCATTGTTCAGCACGCCGAAGACACGCGCCTCACGCAGAATTGCTCCATGCATGAAGGCGCAACCTCCTTGCGGCTCGGGTTGCGCGGCATGACCGACGCTGCCGAAGCGGTCATTGTTGATCGCGATGTGCAGCTAGCCCAGCAATTCACTGGAGCACGGCTTCACGTAGCCCATCTTTCCACGGCAGAGGCGTTGAAGTCAGTACGGCGCGCAAAGCGAAATCGCGCGCGGGTGACTTGCGAAGTTACGCCGCACCACTTCGCGCTTTCGGATTCCGACGTGCGCGACTACGACACCAATTTCAAGATGAACCCGCCGCTCCGTTCTGCAGCCGACCGCGAAGCGTTGTTGGAAGCTTTGGCCGACGGTACCGTGGATGCGATCGCCTCTGACCACGCACCGCACGCTCCTCACGAAAAAATTGTGGAGTTCGAACGAGCATCGTTCGGCGTCACCGGCCTCGAAACCGCACTGGGGCTGGCGGTCACGGTTTTGCATGGACGACAAAAAATGCCTTTCGCTCGCATTGTGGAGTTGTTCACGGCCGGACCGGCGCGAGTCGTAGATCTACGCGGGCGCGGTACGCTTTTGCGCGGCAGCCACGCTGACGTTACGATCTTCGATCCAAAGAAGCGGTGGACGTTCGACGCCACTAAGTCGCGTTCCAAGTCCCACAACACGCCGTTCGACGAATGGCAGATGACGGGTAAGATTGTGGCGACGATCGTGAGCGGAAGGATCGTTTACAGGTCGGGCTGATGGCTACTTAGGACCGCAATCATTGCGCTACTTGGGCGATCGCAGCAACCTTCCTTCTCGCGGCAACCAGCTCAGGTCTCTCTTCGCCGACAGCGATCTCGGTCAACTTCTGGAACAATTGATTCGCGAGAGTTGCATTTCCTGCCGTCTCGGCCGCGCTCGCAGCTCCATAAAGTGCATTGAAGCGATTGGGAGCAACTTTCAATACGGCCTGATATTCCTCAAGCGCCGCTTGCGCCTGACCATGAATTGACAGAAGCTCCGCCAGCATTTCTCTCGCCGGGAGCATTGCGCCGGGCGTGACCGCATGCTTATCCATACTTTCTTCAAGCTCTGCCGCTGAGCGCATTGACACAATCGCGTCTGACGACTTCCCACCCTTCTCTGAAATCCAGGCGGCAACTTCGCGTCGTTGCACCTCAATCTGATTCGACCAGTACTGGTCCTGACTTGCGGCTGAATCGCGAAGCGAAGCCAGCGTATGCTCGGCCTGAACGGCGCGATCCAGATTGCCGCTGCGCGCGCTGCCCACACCGATGCCCATCCATGTAATGGCCTGCGCCCACGGCACTCCCTCGCTGCTGGGTTCAAGAGCGCTGGCTGCTTGCCAGTCTCGCCGTTCCAGGGCGTAACGCACCGGAATGGCCGCATGCCCGTAGCCTCCGGTCAAACTTATGCCAGGGAGCGGCTTCAGCGAGTTCATCTCATCCAGCACGGCTTTTGCTTGTTTCACGCGTCCGCTTTGCAAATACGCATACTCCAAATAGTCCATCGCGTGAAGATGCTGATCGCGGGCCTCTCCATTTTTGGAGGCAGCTTCGTCGGCAGTTGCCAACTCTGCCGATCTGATATTGGAGCTGATGGACTCATCCCACGATCCAACTCGCGTGAAGATGTGCGACGGCATATGGTTGGCGTGTGCTGATGCCGGTGCGATTTTTGCGTACAGTCGCGCCGCGCCGAGGCCTTTTTCTGCCAGCACCGGATTGTCGTAACAGTGAATGATGTAGTGCGCCACTCCGGGATGGTGCGAGTTCCTGGCAAAGATCGGTTCCAGAATCTCGCCGCACTTGCGCTGGTTCGCAAAAGTCTTGTCGGTCTTAGGCGCGGTGATCGCCAATGTCAGAGCGTGAAAAATCGCGGCTTCGTTGTCATCAGGATATGCAGCCTGGAGCGCGGCCATTTTCTGCTCAAAAGCCTGCGCGTGGAGGATCTTGTCCTTGCCATCTTCTTTGTAAACTTCGGCAAGAGCTTCGATATAACCTTTCTCGCGCGGGGTCGTGCTGGAGTTTACCGCCGCAATCTCTTGCGACTTGCGGATGGCCACGCCTCCGGCATTCATATCGCCGTTACCCCACAGACCGTGATAATGCGACATGGCCACGCCCCAATAAGCCATCGCGCAGTTGGGATCCTGATTCGCGACATCCATAAACGCTTCGCGCGTCTTTTCGTATTGGAAGGAATGCAATAGCGCCACTGCCCGGTTGAACGCGACGGCAACCTGCGGCGAGCAAGAAGTCGCAAACTGCGCGGAGCCGATCTCTTCCTCGGTCAGTGAATGATGGTGTCCTTCATCGCCCCAAGCCGTGCAAATAAGTAGCAAGAAAGCCGCGATTAATCTAGATAGAAACCGCATAATTCCTCCGACAAACTGCTGGGTGCCCGGTTGCGAAGTATAAACCCGGAGGAGCATTCGATGTAGAACTCATGCACGGGCGAGGAGCGTCAAAATGGCAATTGTCGCCAACATAAGGTATTTGCTGCCTGCGCGCAAATGTCAAAAGCTGCGGGTGGGAGTATCCGCACCACAGCGGCTCGCAGCGGCTAGAATCTCGGAGACCACGATGTCCACATCGTCTGCCGTGGTGCGGTGATTGACAATGCATGCCCGGAGCGAGAACTTACCCCACAAGGTGGCATTTGATAGATAGACCCGTCCCTGTTGAATGACCTGCTTCAGAATGGCTGCGTTGTGCCGGTTCAGTTCGTCTTCCGAGAGAGATTTGTCACCGATATATCTGAAGCAGACCGCACTGAGCTCGACTGGCGCAAGA
>QHZV01000441.1 GCA_003224785.1 Acidobacteriota bacterium | reverse complement strand
GAGTTGCGCGTGTACACGTGGAAAGAGGCGCTTCCGGAAAAGACACAGGCCACAGTCACGCCGAACGAGACGTTCTTGATTGAGCGCTTCACCGTGGGCGACAAACTGAATGAACAGAATTTTTTGCTGCCCACCTCGACCACGATCCTGGATGACTACTTTTTCATTCAGAGAGAAGTGCTGGCGTGGAAATATCTCCACATGGCGTGTCATGACGAGAAAGCCGGACTCGGATGTCCAAGAGGCCAGAAATTGCAATTCGGAACATTGAATCCGCATCAACGGAGCTCGATGAATGTGAGCATTGAATTTGGCGGCAAGGAAAAAGTGACCATACACGGAAAAGAGCAGGAACTGAGCCGATTCAATCTCAGCGGCGAAACTGGTGATTGGGCTTTTTGGCTCGACGAGCAGTACAAGCTGGTCCGGATGCGGGCGGATGCGGGAGTCGAAGTACTCAGGGATTGAAGCTGCTTAGAAATTAGCTCTTCGCTGTTAGCTTACGGCAAAAGCTAAAAGCTCAAAGGCTAGGAGCTCGAGGCTAGCAACATGCCACTTATTGATGGCCGCGCGACGCGCATCCTGTTTACGGTGTCGCTGTTTGCGGTCGGGCTGGGGTTCCTTTATGTTGCGCGCCGCACGCTGATCGCTTTCCTGTTTGCGGTTTTTTTCGCCTATCTGGTAGATCCAGCAGTTTCGCGGGTTGAGAGATGGACCAAGGGACGCGGCATCGCGATCGCCGTCATTTACGTTCTTATTGTTCTTTTCCTCGGGACGTTTTTCTTTTTCGTGGGACCGAAAATCGGTCACGAAGCGCAGAAACTCACAGAATCCCTTCCAGGGCTGCTGGCACAACTCAGCAGCGGACAATTGGCAGAGCAGATTGGGAAGCAGCACGGGCTGAGCATTACCACGCGGCATCAGCTCGGGGATTTTTTGGCCTCGCATCGTGACGACCTGTTGCATGTGGCACAACGCCTGGGAATACGCATTGCAGAGCTGGCGCAACAGTCGTGGCTGCTGATCCTGGTCCCAATTCTTGCGGGTTTTTTCCTCAAAGATGGACAGTCTTTCAGCCAGGTGGCGTTGTCGTTCGCGCACACAAAACCACAGCGAGAATTTCTGCAAGGCGTAATCAGCGATCTGAACCAGATGCTGGCCGATTTTATTCGCGCACAACTTACGTTGGCAGCGCTCTCCTGGATCGCTTACACAGTGTTTCTTGGCCTGATCGCTCGTGTGAATTATGCGTTGATGCTGGGCACAGTAGGCGGCATATTGGAATTCATTCCTGTTGTCGGGCCGCTAGTGGCGGCGGTTATGATTCTCGGAGTTGCGCTGCTGACGGGCTCCCACTGGGTGACTGTGCTGATCTTTTTGGGTGCATGGCGGATCATTCAAGATTATGTCGTTACTCCGCGGGTAATGGGCAAGAACATGGAATTGCATCCGCTGGCGGCAATTTTTGGCGTGCTGGCGGGAGGCGAAATTGCCGGAGTGCTCGGAGTTTATCTTTCAATTCTGAAAACCGCCGCCTCGGTCCGCTCAACGAATATTCTTTTCTTACCGAAGCAACTCCGCAAAAATAATCTGACCGCAATAAATACCGCCGGTTTCCGGGCGGTATCAGCTAAAGCTTGCTTCACGAAACTAAGTGAATAGCGCGGGCCATAAATGGCCACTCTTCCACAAAGACTATCCCGCTTTGCGCCGAGGCAGTTCTTCTTCCGAGTATTGAGGCTCACTATCGAGCGTGCGATGCCATTCGTCAACTTGATGCTGGGCTTCGTCTTTTGCTATTCCATATCTTTGCTGAATTCTTCCGACCAACTGATCGCGTTGGCCGGAAATCACATCCAGATCGTCATTAGTCAGCTTGCCCCAGTGGGATTTCGCGGAGCCTTTGACTTGCTTCCACTTGCCTGCTATCTGGTCCCAGTTCATAACCCCTCCTAACCTTTTCATTGTCTAAACGGGAGGGTAGCCGCCGGGCCTGAACGCGGCAATACAGCGAAGACTCCATCTAACTAAGAAGAATAGCGGGATTGCACCTGAATTCTGTACCAGCAAAAGCGAAACAAAACCTCTTCTCGAGGCTACGACTGATCGAGTCGGATGCATATCCGCTCATTTTTTCACCAGAGCGTCAATGCCGGCTTGAGCAATCGCTTCATCAATCTCTGACTTGGCACCGCTGGCGGCGATAGCTCCAAGAATCTGACCATCAACGATGATTGGCAACCCACCCTGGTTGGGAAAGAATTCAGGATAAGCCAACGCTGCCATGTTGCCCTTCTTTACTGCGTCCTCGGCGTCCTTTGAGGGGCTTTTATAGAACGCGGCATGGCGGGCTTTTTTTTGCGCCCACTGAATCGTATTCAATGATGCACTGTCACCTTTCTGCAGAAAGAGTAGATTCCCACTCTCGTCAACGATGCAGATTGTTACTTCGACATGAAGTTCCTGAGCCTTCGCTTCTGACGCTGCGACCATGGTCTTGATGGCAGCTAGATTGAGATATTTTTTGCTCGGAAGGTCAGCAGCAAGGACCACAGTGCAAAGACTCAGCAGCAGAAAGAGTAGTTTGAGCATGGGCAGGCATGCTATCACTAACCTGAAAAGTTTTCTAGCAGCTTAGTCGCGTACTTGCCGTTTTGGAGGATGGCGCATACTCCGGCCCTCGATCAGGCGGAACAATTCCTCGGCCAAGTTTGTGGCATGATCACCGGAGCGCTCGAGCGCCTGCGCCATCAGCAGCACGTCGGAGCTGTGCTGTTGTTTCACATCGTCAGCGGCTTGCAGATGGCGTCGAAATAAAGAGCGGTGCACCTGGTCAATTTCGCGATCGTCGCGGAGGACCTGGCTGGCCGGCTCCAGTTCGCGGCGACTGAAGCCTTCCTTCACCCGCTCCAGCATTTTTTCCAGAATCTCAGCCATTTGCAAAAGCTGCTGCGAATCCGCGGCCGGCAGTTTGGTTGGCAAACTGTGGACACGCTGCCCCACCCCCCAGAGAAGATCGCCAATGCGCTCCAGGTCGGTGCTGAAACGCAGGCAGGCGAGCAGTTCCCGGGCTTCAGGTTCGCTGACTTCCGCAATAGCTTTAGGGAGTTGCTC
>QHZV01000440.1:1065-5131 GCA_003224785.1 Acidobacteriota bacterium | reverse complement strand
GTCAAGCCTGGAAAATCGGCCGAAAACTCATGCTGTCCTGCGCTGCAATCTGTATTTCCTGCATCAAAAGGCACGTATGAATACCCAAGATCCCAGAGAACAAGATCCAACCGAAAAGGACGGCCGTCCCGCCACCACGCTCCCGGGCACGGTACAGAAGATCATTCCATCGCTGAGCCCGGACGAACCTGAAAAGGCAGAAATCGTTCTGGATGATGGGGAGCCCCTCTATCGCGAAATACGTATTGAGAACGTTCTCCAGGACGAAGACGGCGAGGAACTACGCTTGAAACCAGGGGCCGCCGTGGACATCACAGTGGAAGCTGCCATTCGACTCCGCTCAACGACTGTTCTAAGGTCTAATGCAGTGGGGCCTGTAGCTCGACCTTTCGGCGAATAAAGCCTAAGCAGGATCGACCGTTTCTGCCTTACGCCGAAGCAAATGCAAACCCACTCGAAGCATTGGCCATCCAAAAACATGTACCAGTCATTGGCGTAAGCAGCAACTCGGTATCTTGGAACGTGTTTCCTCATTTGTGTCCCTTAGCCGCCAGCTGCTGGTGCGCCAATCGTCGGCCGTGATCGTTTCAGCCTTTCGGAGTAACTCGCTGTGAAACTAAGTTCTTTCGGTTGTTCTTTGGCGACGACAGCCTCGCTTTGCCTCATCGTTGTCCTGGCCGGCTGCGGCGGCTCCACGCCCGCGCCTACAGGTCCCATTCCCGGTGCGAGCACTACTCTTAAAGCTGAGACTAGTAATAACACCAGCACCTCCAATTCATTTCCGGGGCAGAAAAATGGCAATGCCCGTCCAGGCAATGTCAGTAAGGAGCCGATTTCCAAGCTGCTCTACAGCGGAGCCACGACCAAAATTTTCGCGCATTGGCTTGGCTGGTTCGGCAAACCCAATCACATTAGCGTCGGCTACAACTCCGGCACCGCTGCTCAAGTGCACGCACAAGTGACCGACATGATCAGTCGCGGCATAAATGGCGTTGTCGCAGATTGGTACGGACCCTCGCAAACATTCGTGGAAAACTCGACTACGCTGCTCATGCATGAAGCCGAATCCCACCCCGGCTTTGAATTCGCGATTACCGAGGACAAGGGTGCCCTAGCGCAGGCAGCCATCAGCAACGGCTGCGATGTTACAAGTCAATTCATTTCAGATTTGACCTACATTGCCTCGCACTACGAATCCTCTCCGGCGTACATGAAGGTGAATGGGCGCCCCGTGGTCTTCCTTTTTGGCGTGGACGCCGAATACATTGACTACAACCGCGCAACGTCATCCATCCCCGGCAATCCTCTCTTGATTCTTCGCGGAACTAACGGATTGACCCATCCCTTAGTGGACGGTGGATTCTCCTGGGTGAACATACAATCCGACACGCCTTTTAACCCTGAATTGAATGTTCAGGATTCCTTCTTCCAGGCCGCAAAGCAAGCGCCGCAGCGGCTCGCAGTGGGCGCGGTCTTCAAAGGATTCAATGACACGCTGGCATCCTGGGGTACGGACCGTGTGATCGATCAGAATTGCGGACAGACCTGGATACAAAGCTTCAATGAAATTGGGAAGTTCTATTCCAGCAGTAATCAATTGCCAATTTTGCAGATCCCGACATGGAACGATTATGAAGAGGGAACTGCGATTGAAATGGGCATTGATAATTGCGTCTTCCTGGCCCCCTCACAATCCGGCTCAACCATCAGCTGGACGGTCAATGGAAATGAGAACACGATTGATCACTACTCCGTCTTCATCAGCACGGATGGCACGAACCTCTCACCTCTGATTGATATTCCGAGCGGTACCCACTCGGTTGATCTGAGCAAACTGAGTCTCTCGTCTTCGAAAACGTATTTCGTTTACATCCAAGCCGTCGGCCTGCCCAGCATCCAGAACAAAATGTCCCCGGCGATTGCTTACCACGTTGGCGATCAGCCGCCTGCCGTTTCGCTGAATGTGTCGCAGACGAGCGGGCTTACCTACACAGCATCGGCTTCTGCATCCGGCGCCGCAAAAACCGTGATTGATTTCGGAGATGGCACAGTCGTCAGTGGAACATCCGCCTCGCACACATATGGTGCAGTCGGCAGCTACTTAGTCACTGCTACCGCCTTCGATTCCGCGGACGCATCGTCGGTCGCGGTCCAGCAAATTTCCGCAAAATCGTCAGCCAACGGCGTCAGCATCGCTTCGCCCGGCAACAGCTCCGTCGTGAATTGGCCAACACCCATCGTTGCTTCTGCAAACACCAGTGGTGCGGTTTCAGCCATGCAAGTTCTGGTGGATGGCCATCAAAGTTTTTACCGGTTCACATCAAATCACAGTCCAGTCACTGGATTCATCCGGCAACGCTACCGGTAGCGCGTCATTAAAACTGGTTGCCGAACCTGGCGATGCTCCGCCCGTGGCAAACATCACAATCTCGGCACTGCCCAGCGTTTCACCCACAGCCGTACTCGCCTGTACCGCTGGATCAACCGATCCAGATGGATTCATCAACAGTCACGCGATTAAATTCTCAAACGGTGCAAAATTTGGATCTCCGGCTGCGCTTGAAATTTTTTCTTCCCCAGGAACTTATACGGCAACCGCAACCGTGGTGGACCAGTTCGGCGCCACTAGCACGAAGACCACGACTTTCAATGTGCCCTGATGGTTGATCCCTCGAGCCGCGTACGGGTACACATCGGCACATCGGGATGGCATTACAAGCACTGGCGAGGGCCGTTTTATCCAGAGGACCTGCCGCCGCCGAAAATGCTAGCTTGGTATGCAGATCGGTTCGATACCGTCGAGATCAATAACAGTTTTTACCGATTGCCCTCGAGTGACGCGATCGCAGGTTGGTGCCGCGAAACTCCTTCAAATTTCTGTTTTGCCGTAAAGGCCAGCCGCTACATCACCCATAATCGCAAGCTGAAAGATGGTGCAGGCACAAGCGAGAAGTTCATCTCACAGATGCGAGAGCTCGGAAATAGATTAGGCCCAATCCTTTTTCAATTACCGCCAAGCTGGCGGGTCAACGTGGAAAGGCTCGAGGAATTTCTGAGCGAACTTCCGCGTCGTCATCGCTACGTCTTCGAATTCCGCCATGACAGTTGGCATGCTGCCGAGGTTTACGCTGCATTGCGACGACACAACGTAGCGTTGTGTATGTACGAGCTTGCCGGATTCCACAGTCCTTTGGAGCTAACCGCCGACTTTGCATATGTGAGATTGCATGGGCCCGGCAACAAATATCAAGGCGATTACACTCCGGCGCAGCTGCGCACGTGGGCGAAAAGAATTGAGACCTGGCAGAAAACACTGAAGCACATCTTTGTTTATTTCGATAACGATCAGGCAGCCTTCGCCGCGAAGAACGCGGCGGAGTTGAAGCGAATGCTCGTTAACCGTTAATCGCGCATACTACTTTCGCTTACGTTTTGCGGTTTTGGCTGCCTGCTTGCCTAGCGCGGTGCGCGTCGCCTTCGGCAAATGCGAGATTGTCCTTTTCTTCTTGGCTGCTGCTGCGGCTTTCTTAATATTCTTCTTTGCTGCGGCTCGTTGTTTTGTGGTTGCCATAGATTACCTCCGACCGGAAAAGATGCGCTGCCTGGTTCATTGGTTGGAAGGGAGCACCTGACCCGCATCCGTCAATCTACGCATCAATCCATTAAAATCTGCACAGGGATGATTTTGAGCTATCGATGAAAATCGGCGTGCTGGCTCTACAAGGCGATTTCGAGGCCCATCGCAAACGGCTTGAAGAACTCGGTGCCGAAGTTGTGCTCGTCAGAAATCCGGCGCAACTGGATGCCATCGATGGCCTGATCATTCCCGGCGGCGAATCCAGCACATTCTTGAAGCTATTGGGCGAAGCGGGACTCGAAAAGCTGAAACAGTTCGTTCGCCTGAAACCCACATTCGGAACCTGTGCGGGCGCGATCCTGCTGGCTAAGGAAGTGGAAAACCCACACCAAGCCGGTCTTGGCGCAATTGACATCACGGTTCAACGCAATGCCTACGGCCGCCAGTTGGACAGCTCAATTCGTGAAGGTTTGTTCCAGGGATCGCCAA
>QHZV01000440.1:0-924 GCA_003224785.1 Acidobacteriota bacterium | reverse complement strand
CAATAACAGTGCCGGTGGCGATTTACGGCTTCCGGATCTTTGCGCGCTCGCGATCAGCATCGCTCTTTCGACCCAGGCGATCGTAAGCGTCAGCCAGCAGCGTATGCACCTCGGCAAATTCTGGCAGCCGATTCTCTGCAATCTCCAGATGCACAGCTGCAGTCTTGAAGTCGCCGGTTTTTATTAGCGCTCGACCGATTTCAAAATTCGCCCAAGTCGAATCCGGTTGTAGCGCGATAGCTTTGTGCAGGTGTTCGATTGCTTCAGCGTAGCGCTGCTTCTGAGCCAATGCCTGGCCCAGTCCGAAGTTCGCCAAATAAACCTCCGGCTGTTTTGTCAGTACTTGCTGAAGCTCTGCAATCGCTTTGTCCAACTTGCCCTGTTGCAGATCGGACATAGCCTCGAGTGTTTCATTCGCAATCGCGATCACGTCTTTCGGATCGGTGCCCTCAACCGCGCTTGCGGTGCTCGTCTTCTGTAAGCCGACATAGCCGAGCGACGCAAGTTTCTGCATTTCGCTGGAACTCAGCTGTGCTGTCGCATTTTTATCGTGCGAGAAATGTGCGTCGAAGGCGTCGAGCTGCGATGCCAGCGTTTGCAGGATCGCTTTTGAAGTCTGCGCCAGATTGTGTGTCGTACCCGGATCGGCGGCGAGATCGTAAAGCTCCGGCTTGGGCGCCCGAACATACAAATATTTTCCCGACCGCCAAGACTCGAGCACACTCCACCCAAAAGCCTCATGAGGAAAGTCGCTGCCTGAATACACTGGCAAATCTCCCCCGGTATTCGATTTTGCAATTCGTAAAAGAGACTGGCCTTGCATCTGCGACGGCACAGGAATTCCAGCGGCTTCAAGCATTGTGGGTGCGATGTCGAGCGTCCGCACGCGCGCTGAAACCTGTTTCCCGGCGAGTTGATTTGCCG
>QHZV01000438.1 GCA_003224785.1 Acidobacteriota bacterium | reverse complement strand
ATTTATCTCGGATTCTTATTGCAGTGTCCGCGCAACTTCCCTAGCGCGGAGGGCCGAACCCAGGGTGGCGGTGAATTAGGGCGGACAAGCGCCACGCAATCGCGTGAACGATCGGCGTGCATTGCAGGCGCATTGGGCAAAGGAGCTCTCGGATGGAATTCCAGGATAGGGTGCTGAAGTGCGTTGATTGCGGTGCGGACTTCGTTTTCACCGCCGGCGAACAACTATTTTTTCACGACAAACAGTTCCGCAACGAACCGAAACGCTGCAAGGGTTGTAAGTCACAGCGGGTTTCGGTTCTGGGCGCGGCACCGCCAAGGGCCTCGTTCCAGGGGCATACGAAGGTAGAAACGCAAGCCGTGTGCTCGCACTGCGGGAAGCAAACAACGGTCCCATTCCGTCCAACCCAGGGCAGGCCGGTTCTCTGCCGCGATTGTTTCCGCGACAGGCGCCACGCTGCGAGCGCCTAAGTTCTGGATTGATTCGGATGGGTTCTGCTTGAGGCGTTTCGAGTCCGTAGAGGACCGGTTCAGCTCGCCTTCTGTTCCTTTTGCGGATAGAGAGGACTGGGCTGCGTGGAGTGGCCGCTCGGTGCAGGGCTTAACTGCTTTTGATCTTCATGCTGAACCAGCAGGGCTTCGATCTGGCGCAATAGATCTTGCGTACCTATTGGTTTCACCAGCAGTGACTGCGCGCCATCGTGTTTCCAATCGACATTGCGTGGCGGATATGCCGTCAGCAGAGCCGTCGCGGGATTGTACGTCTGCTGCCTCGCCGCCCGAATCACATGAAAACCGGCATCATCGGTTTCCATGCGTGAATCGGTGATGACCATCTCGAAGGTGCCGGAAGAAAGTTTCTGCAAGGCTTCCGCGGCAGAGCCAGCCGTCTGCACCTCGAACTGGTTCAATTCCAAAACTGCTTTCAAGGTCAGCAGGACGGTTACGTCGTCGTCCACCAGCAGGATTCTACGTTTCATTTAGGCCTCGTACAGCTTGCGGCGCGTACGCTCCAGCCAAACGGCTGGGAGAGAACATACGCTAGTATAGTTCCGTGTCCAGCTTTTACATAGAAAATTTCGGTTGCCGGGCCACCCAGGCCGACGGTGCTGCCATTGAGCAGCAGTTTCGGGCCCTGGGGCTGGATCGGTCGCCCGATCGCAATGCTGCCCGCTACGTAGTCCTGAACACCTGCGCAGTTACTGCTTCCGCGGAACAGGACGCCCGTGCCGCTATCCGGCGGATCGGCAGGGAGAATCCCGACTGCAAAATCCTTGTGACCGGGTGTTATGCTCAGCGCGCGCCCGCCGAAATCGCTTCTTTGCCGGGGGTTTCTGCCGTAGTGGGGAACTCGCACAAAGCCACTCTGGCAAAGATTGCCTTAAGGGAAAGCTCTGAGAAGGGCGGTTATGAGGCAGGTGCGTTTATCCCGGTTAGCAGTTTGAATGCTGAGGGAACCGCAGCCGAGATTTTCGTTTCTGATATTTTCGCGCACACCGAACTCCTGGCAGCTCCGGTATTCGATTCCGCGAATGAACGCACGCGTCCGAACCTGAAGGTTCAGGATGGTTGCAATAACCGGTGCTCATTCTGCATTATTCCGTCTTTGCGTGGACGCAGCCGGTCATTGCCGCCTGAGCAAGTTGTGCGCGAGGTGAATCAGTTGGTGGACGCCGGCTATCGTGAAGTCGTGATCTCCGGGATCAACCTGGGGAGATGGGGCCGGGATCTACCGCAGACAATGTGGGGCGGGCGGATCCGCGTCGTCCTCGATCAAACCCCACTCGAAAAGCTCCGCATCTCTTCCGTCGAACCGATGGACTGGAGCGATTCACTTATCGCGCTGATCTCCGAGTCGCAGCGCATAGCCAAGCACGCACACGTCCCGATGCAATCTGGAAGTGACGCGGTGCTACGCCGCATGCATCGCAAATACCGGCCTTGGCACTATCGCGAAAAGATCGAAAAAATCCGCGCCGCCATGCCCACTGCGGCCATCGGCGCAGACGTGATGGCCGGATTTCCTGGCGAGACCGAGACTGAGTTCGAAGAGACTCGCCGCATGATTGAAGAGCTGCCGTTCACGTATCTGCACGTCTTCACATTTTCAGCACGCCCGGGAACTCCTGCCGCAACCATGCCGGACCAGGTCCCGGTGCGAATTGCTCGCGAACGCAATCGCATCCTAAGGGAGTTGGCTGCGGAAAAGAAACTTGCCTTTATGCGGGCATTCTTAGGCAAACCGCAAAAAGCCATCACCCTCAGCAATGTTAAAGAAAGCCACGGTACATCTTTCACCGAGGCGCTCACCGACAATTACTTAAAGATGAGAATTCGCGGGAAGCACGCATCGAACCAATGGCTAACCACATCGGTGGAACGTATTGAAGACGGTGAGTTGATGGCAAGCATCCGAGCGTAGAGACGTTGCTTGCAACGTCTTTTTTCCAGCGGCACAGGTTTCGGGGAAGCGCGGACCGCAATATTTTGCTTCCCACAGGAGAGTTCAGCAGTCTCATACAATTATGCGAACCGCGAGTGCGGTAGTCCGGCCTAAAATAACCTTCCGAATTTTCATTGCTGCTCTCGTTCTTTTGAACGCAGGTTTTGCGCAGGCACCAGCCTCTGCGCCGGCACTCCCCGCAAAATCCGCCGGTTTCTACGATCCCTTGCCTCAGGACACGGGCGAAGCAGGTCTGAAACTCGAACTCCGCAAACTGCAAACTACCGGGCGGATGATGATGGTGGTCGCGCACCCGGACGATGAAGACGGCGGCCTGCTCACCCGCGAAGCCCGCGGCAAGGGCGTGCAAACCTTGCTG
>QHZV01000437.1 GCA_003224785.1 Acidobacteriota bacterium | reverse complement strand
TTCTGACGCAGGAAGCGTTTCGCGCTGCCGGCGATCCCAAGCGCTTTCCTGAGCAGATCAAGGAAGGCCTGCAGCCCTGGCAGCCCAAGAAGCTCTACATCGGAAACGTCTGCGGCTTCGGAGCTTCAACGTGCCCTGACGAAAACTACACTGTCAAGCTGAACACCGGTGAAGAAGATCCGGTGCTCGGGATGACATACGTGCA
>QHZV01000436.1 GCA_003224785.1 Acidobacteriota bacterium | reverse complement strand
GATAACGCCCTACGGTATTTTCGCGAGGCAGCTCCGAAACACACCGCCGATGAAGAAGTGTCTCTCTTCCCGCGCCTGCGGCAGCTGCAATTCGACGAATCTGAATCTGTTTTTTCGAGAATGGACGAACTCGAGAACGACCATCAGTGGGCCGAGTCGCTCCACACCGAAGTTGATCGTCTGGGCAAGAACTACCTTAATGCTGGCACACTGCAAGAGAAAGACGCCGCGGAATTCCTGAAGGCAGTGGAAGCGCTTGTCGATATGTATCAGCGGCACATCGCTCTGGAAGACGAGTCGCTGTTCCCGCTGGCCGCCAAGATCTTATCGAAAGAAGACAAGCTCATGATCGCAAAAGAAATGGCGCAACGGAGAGCTTAACAATTTAAGCAAATGTAGGGAGAGCCGCCCTCTGCGATCTGTCGCGTTTCTCACCGAATTCTGCGGTTTGCAAGTTTGTTGTTCTTTGCGTCCTTGCGCTCTTTGCGGTTCAAGGCTTTGATTTTGACTTCGTCGAAACTGCTTTCAGTTAAAATACTCCTTCATGTCCCTGACCCACGCCCAAGCCCTCGATCTCTACCGCTCCGACGATCTCATCGGCATCGGCATGGAAGCCGACGCTGTTCGCCGCACACTGCATCCCGAAGGCGTGGTCACCTACATCATTGATCGCAATATTAATTACACGAATTTCTGCACTGAATATTGCACATTCTGCGCGTTTTATCGTCCATTGAAGGGGCCAAAGGCGAAGGAAGGATACATCCTCGACTTCGATACTATTTACGAGAAAATTCGCGAGACGGTCGAGCTTGGCGGCACGGGTGTGCTGATGCAGGGCGGTCTGCATCCTGATTTGAAGATTGACTGGCACGAGCAG